>DASRBU010000044.1:0-10064 GCA_035653475.1 Candidatus Dormiibacterota bacterium
CGAAGATCCCCTGGACCAGCGGGTAGTCGTTGTTCAGCACCGCCTGGAAGAGCAGGTAGCCGATGCCGGGATAGCTGAAGACGATCTCGACCAGCAGCTGGCCCGCGACCACGAGGCTGATGGAGAGGGCGAAGTTGGCGATGCTGGGCAGGAGCGCGTTGCGCGCCGCGTACCACACCACCCGGGGGGTGGACAGGCCCTTGGCCCGGGCCACCAGGACGAAGTCCTCGTCCATGGTGACGACCATCATGTTGCGCATGCCGAGGATCCAGCCCGCGATCGAGGCCAGGACCACGGTGGCCGCGGGCAGGATGCCGTGGTCCAGGACGCTGGAGACAAAGGGCCAGTTCAGCCCCGGGGTCGCCCCGTAGATGTCGTAGCCCTGGCTGATCGGAAACCAGTGGAGGACGGTCCCGAAGACCATCAGCACCACCAGGGCCAGGAAGAAATAAGGGATGGCCTGGAGGAAGGTCGCCCCGGGCAGGGTCCAGTCCAGCCAGGAGCCGCGCCGCCATCCCAGCACCACCCCGACCAGCGTCCCGAGCGCGAAGGCCAGCAGCGTCGCCACGCCCAGCAACCCCAGCGTCCAGGGCAGGTACTCGCGCAGCAGGGTAGTCACCGGCTGGTTGCCCAGGAACCAGGACTCCCCCAGGTCGCCCTGGAAGAGGTTGCGCCAGTACTGGAGGTACTGGACCACCACCGGGGTGCTGGTGTTCAGGCCGAATTGCAGCTCGATGCTGCGCACGCACTGCGCGTTGCAGAGGCCCTCGCTGCTGGCCCGCCCGATCGCGGTCGCGACCGGGTTGCCCGGCACCAGGCGGGGGAGGACGAAGCCGACCGTGAGCGCCACCCAGGCGGTGAGGAGGTAGAACCCGAAGCGCCGGGCGAGCGCCCGCACGGCTAGCCGTCCTCCTCTCCGGACGGGGACGGCCGTGCCACCTCGCCCCGGACCTCGACCTCTCGGCCGCACGGCTCGCCCGCGCCGGTCGGCCACGGCCCCGACCCCAACGGCCGAGCCGGCACCGACCCCGGAGGCCGGAAGGGTGGGCGCACGCCTACCTCCCGCCCCCGCTCGAGCCGCGGATCACCAGTTGGGTGGCCAGGGTGACCCGGCGGCCGACCCTGGTTGGCTCGGCGATGATCTCCAGCAGCAGCCGGGCCATCTCCCGCCCCATCTCGTGGATCGGCTGGTGGACGGTGGTCAGCGGCGGCTCGGTGGTGGCGGCCAGGGCGGCGTCGTCGAAGCCGACCACGGCCACGTCCTGGGGCACGCGGCGACCGGCCGCCGCCAGCGCCCGCAGCGCCCCCACCGCGGTTGGGTCCGAGGCGCAGAAGACCGCGTCCAGGTCGGGCTGCCGCTCCAGCAGCCGTCGCATGGCCTGCTCACCGGCCTCGGGGGTGTAGTCCCCCTCCTCCTCCAGCGGGGGCAGGCCGGCGTCTGCCTGAGCCTGACGGTAGCCGGCCCGGCGGTCCAGCGCCGAGACCCGGTTCAGCGGGCCGGTGATGGTGGCGATCCGGCGCCGCCCGACCTGGATCAGGTGCTCGGTGGCGCGCCGGGCACCGCCCAGGTTGTCGATGTCGACGTAGCTCAGGCGAGGGTCATCGTCGATGCGGCCGCCCAGCACCACGGGCAGGCCCCGGTCGCGCAGCCGCACCGGCAGCGGGTCGTGCTCGTGGAGGGCGGTGAGCAGGGCGCCGTCCACCGGCCGCCGGCCCAGGTATCGCTCTACCCGCTCCTGCTCCGCCGGCGACTGCGGGGCGAGCAGGACCAGCTGCACCTCGTGCGCGGACAGGGTTTCGTTGATGCCCCGGATCAGGACCGGGTAGAAGGGGTCGCCGAACAGCCAGGGGACCGGCTCCGGGATCACCAGCGCCACCGTGTCCGTCCGCCCCGTGACCAGGCTCCGGGCGGCCTGGTTGGGCACGTAGCGGAGCTGACGCGCCGCCCGCTCCACCGCCCGCCGGGTGGCGTCGCTGACCCGGGCCTTGCCGGTGAAGACGCGGGAGGCGGTGGCACGGGAGACCCCCGCCATTCGGGCCACCTCCTCCAGGGTGGGGGCAGGCTCACCTTTTGAGAGCGATTTCACGGTATAGGCTATATAGCACACCCCCTAGCGGTGCGCACGGGGAAATTCGCGGCGGGAGGACGCACGAGCTTGAGCACCAGACGATCGGCGCCGAACCGGGATCTCCGATGGCAATCGCTCTCAGAACGTCGGCCGTGAGTGCGACCTTCCCGCCCGGGTTCCTGTGGGGGGCGGGCGCCGCCGCCTACCAGGTCGAGGGCGCGGCCCGCGAGGACGGGCGCCTGCCGTCGATCTGGGACACCTTCAGCCACACCCCAGGCAAGACCCTGCACGGCGACACCGGCGACGTCGCCACCGACCACTACCACCGGCTGGAGGAGGACCTGGACCTGATGGCCCGGCTGGGGCTGGGCGCCTACCGGTTCTCGATCTCCTGGCCGCGCGTGCAGCCCGAGGGCCGCGGTCGTCCCAACCCCGCCGGCCTCGACTTCTACCGGCGGCTGCTGGAGGGGCTGGCCCGGCGCTCGATCCGGGCCGCGGCCACCCTGTACCACTGGGACCTCCCCCAGGTCCTGCAGGATCGGGGCGGCTGGCCGGCCCGGGACACGGCCGAGCGCTTCGGCGAGTACGCGGCCCTGATGGCCCGGGAGCTGGGCGACGGGGTGGCGCTCTGGACCACCTTGAACGAGCCCTACTGCTCGGCCTGGCTCGGCTACGGGACCGGGGCGCACGCCCCCGGCCTGCGTGACAGCGGCCAGGCGCTGGCCGCCACCCACCACCTGCTGCTGGGCCACGCGCGGGCGCTGGCGGCGGTTCGGTCCGAGCGTCCCGGGGCGCCGGTGGGGATCTCCCTGAACCTGGCCACGGTCCGCTCGGCCAGCGAGGCGCCGGCGGACCGGGCGGCGGTGGAGCGGCTGGACGGGCTCCAGAACCGGCTCTTCTGCGAGCCGTTGTTCGAGGGCCGTTACCCCGAGGCGGTGGTCGAGCTGTTCTCCGGCCTGCGCCCGGGGCTGGTGACGGCCCCCGGCGACCTGGAGGCGATCTCGGCACCGGTCGACTTCCTGGGCCTCAACTACTACGGTCCCACCTGGGTCCAGGCTGCCAACGAGCCCGACCCGCGGGTCTCGGGCGAGGACGGCCACGGCCTCTGGGTGCCGGAGCTGCGGCTCCGCCCCTACCGGGACCCGGAGTGGCGCACCACGGCCATGGGCTGGCCGGTGGACCCCCAAGGGCTGGTCCAGCTCCTGACCGAGATCCATCGTCGGCGCTGGGCACCGGCCGTGTACGTGACCGAGAACGGAGCCGCCTTCCATGACTACGTGGACCCCGAGGGCCGGGTACAGGACCCGGAGCGGATCTCCTACCTGGCCTCCCATCTGGAGGCGGTCGCCGGCGCCATCGCCCGGGGCGTCCCGGTTCGGGGCTACTTCGTCTGGTCCCTGACCGACAACTTCGAGTGGGCCTGGGGCTACTCCCGCCGTTTCGGGCTGGTCTTCGTCGAGTACGGCACCCAGCGCCGCATCCCCAAGACCAGCTTCGAGTGGTACCGGCGGGTGATCGCCACCAACGCCGTGCCGCCGGCCGCCGGCGAGGTCTTCGAGCCCGGCACTCCCGGTCGGCCTCGTCGGCCGGGCCGCCGGTCGAGCGGCTGACGGTCGGGCACGGCCGTGCCGCCGGATCGGCTCCCCGCAACCGGGGCCGGACGACGGCTGCCGCGCCCCCGGCGGGGGCGGTGGGCTCCGTGGAAGGTGCCCTTGAAATCGCTCTCAAGCCCGGGCCACCTGGCCTGACCGGGCGTCGCCGGCCTCCGTCCGCGGTGGCGCCCGCCGGGGACGGGGGACGGAGGTGAGGGCGAGCCCGGCGTGGTGCGAGGCGGTGCCGCGTCACGAGCCCGTGTCGGCGGCCGCGACGGGTTGCGATCCCCCGTCGGCGTGCTCGCCGCCCCGGGCACGCACCCGGCGGGGGCAGGGGCCGGCCCCACCGTCTGGTTCGCCGCCGGTGTGCGACCGACCGGCGGCAGGGCGCCGCCCGATCGGCTCTCGCCACGACGGGGCTCGCGCTCCGGGCGCCCCCGGTCGGCCGGTGAGCGGTGGCGAGCGTGGTGGGAAGCCCGGGACCAGGGCGACGGCTCGGGCGGGACGGCGCTCGCCGCCGTCCCGATGAGCCCGGCCAGGGTCGGTGCGCCTCGGGCGGGGCGGCGCCCGTGGTCGCGACCCCGTCCCGGACCTCGGTCGCGGTCGGCCCGACCCGCAGCCACCGATGGGCGTCGGGCGGGTGCGCCGCGCCACGGATCGTCGGCTGCGGCGCGAGCCGGGGTGCCGGGGACGTACCGGCGCACCCGGGCGCAGGGGTGCGGGTCGGGTCTACGGGCGTCCGGGCTGGACCAGGCCGTTCTCGTAGGCGAAGACCACGGCCTGGACCCGGTCGCGCAGACCGAGCTTGGCCAGCACCCGGCCCACGTGGGTCTTGACCGTGGACTCGCCCAGGTGCAGCTCGGCGGCCAGCTCCTCGTTGCTGAGCCCGCGGGCGATCAGGATCAAGACCTCGCGCTCCCGCTCGGTGAGCGCAGAGAGCGCCTGCGAGGCCGCTGGCCCCGGGCTCGGGGCCGCGAAGCGCTCGATCAGCCGCCGGGTGATGGACGGGGCCAGCAGGGCGTCGCCCCCGGCCAGCATCCGCAGCGAGGCCACCAGCTGCTCCGGGGACACGTCCTTCAGCAAAAAGCCGCTGGCCCCGGCTCGCAGGGCTGCGAAGACGTGCTCGTCCAGGTCGAAGGTGGTCAGCATCACCACCCGGCAGGAGGCCCCGCCGGAGAGGATCCGGCGGGTGGCCTCGATCCCGTCCAGGCCGGGCATGCGCACGTCCATCAGCACCAGGTCGGGCCGGTGGCGGCGGACGGCCGCGATGGCCGCCTCGCCGTCGGCCGCCTCGCCCACCACCTGGAAGCCGCCCGCCTCCTCCAGGATCAGACGGAGGCCGGACCGGACCAGGGCCTGGTCGTCGGCGATCACCACTCGCAGCGGGGGACCGGGGGTCATGCTGGCGGCACCGGCAGCCGGGCGCGGACCCTGAACCCCCCCTCGGCCCGGGGCCCGGCCTCCAGCTGGCCGCCATGGACCGCGACCCGCTCCCGCATCCCCATCAGCCCCCGTCCTCCCGAGGGCGGCGGGGCGCCGGGGCGCCGAGCGCCCGTGTCCAGAACCTCGACCTGCAGCTCCTGGTCGCCGAAGTCGACGTGGACCTCCGCCGCGGCGCCGGGGGCGTGCTTCAGGCTGTTGGTGAGCGCCTCCTGGACGATGCGGTAGATGGTGAGGTCGAGCCCGGGCGGCAGCGCCCGCCGCGGGCCGGTGATCTGGAGCGCGACCGGGAGCCCCGCCGAGCCGACCGTGCGGGCCAGCTGCTCGAGCTGGGCCAGACCCGGCCGTGGTGCCAGCTCGGAGCCCTGCTCATCGCCCAGCAGGCCCACCAGCTGGCGAAGCTCCACCAGCGCCTGCCGGCCGCTGGCCTCGACCTGGCGCAGCGCCGCCACCGCCCTGGGTGGCTGCCCTCGGACCGTCCGGGCGGCGCCGGCCTGGATCACGATCAGGCTGACCCGGTGCGCGACCACGTCGTGCAGCTCGCGCGCGATCCGCCGGCGCTCGTTCGCGATCGCCAGCTGCGCCGTCAGCTCACGCTCCATCTCCAGGCGCTCCGCCCGCTCCTGGAGCATGCGCGCCTGCGCCTGCCGCTGCCGGGCGGCCTGGCCGCCCAGCCAGGCCACCATCCCCCCGAGCAGCACCTGCACCGACGGCATCAGCGGCACCCGAACGTCCGGCAGGAAGACCTGGAGGGCGGCCGCCGAGCCCATCACCCAGGCCAGGGGGAGCCAGGGCGTCGGCCCGTAGACGCAGAGGGAGTAGACGCCCACGAGCAGGGCGAAGACCGCGGTGTACGGCGGCTGGACCCGGATCAGGCCCGAGCCCAGGAGCTGGAGCACGGCGCAGACCAGGGGATGGCGGCGTCGCACCGCCAGCGGCAGCGTGAGCAGCAGGACGACCAGCGGGCGCGTATCCAGACCGGAGGCGGCGCTCGGGCCTCCGCCGAGGTGCAGCTCGGCCAGGGCCCCGACGGCCAGGGCCCCGGCCAGGCCAGCGTCGGAGACCAGCGGAGGCAAGGTCCGCAGCCGCGCCGCCCAGCGCCGTGCCCGCTCCATTCCGATCCGACTGTAAACCTCCGGCGGGGCCCGCACGTCGTCCTCGGAGATGACGCGGTGCCGAAGCTTCGGCCTCCGGAGGACGGCGGAGGCCCGGACCCGGCTCCGGCGTGACCGTCACCCGACGACCCATCCCATCGGGACGCCGGCGCTGGACCCTGGCCGCGGCCGCTCGCCGTCGACCTGCCCACGCCGGTGGGCCGGCTGCCGGACCGGTGGCGCCGGCCCGGCGTCGCTTCGCGATCCGGGGGTGGGAGCGCTGGGCGGCGGGACCGGAGCCGACCGCTGACCGGGTGGGTGCGTCCCGGCGTTCGTCGTGAGCCGGCGGAACGGGACCTGCCACCACCACACCGGCCTGCGCGGTGCCGGAGCCGGAGGGAGTTCACCTTTCGAGCGGGTCGGGTTCACACGCCGGGGGCTCGGCCTCGAAGGCGGTGAGAACGTGCGGCGACCGCGGTCGCGCCGACGGCCCGGCTGCCGCTGCCCTTCACCCGTCTCTTCACCGTCCATGACCGTCCGGTGGCACGGCGCCTCCGGACGGTTCGTGTCCCCGTCGCAGTGCGGTGGACGCCACCCTCTCTCCGGACGCCGATCCCGACCCGGGAGGTGCAGGTGTCGTCCCGGGCATGGCCGGGGGCCGTCCCCGACCGGCCTGGCCAGGGCCTGGAGCGGGATGGGCTGGCCGCGGTCACCTTTCGAGTCCCCTACTTCGCGGGGCGGCCTCTGCAACCCTCCGAGGCCGTTTTGTTTGCCTCCCAGTGGCAACCGGTTTCAATCCCCTACTTCGCGGGGCGACCTCTGCAACCCGTCCGGAGCGCGGCGGACCTGCAGCGGGCCGTCCTGGTTTCAATCCCCTACTTCGCGGGGCGACCTCTGCAACCAACGGTTGCTCGATGCTGGCCAGATCGAACCCGTCCGGTTTCAATCCCCTACTTCGCGGGGCGACCTCTGCAACCGAAGTCGGCTGTCGAGGAGTACTGCGAGGAAGCTAGGCGGTTTCAATCCCCTACTTCGCGGGGCGACCTCTGCAACTCGACTCCAAGCGCCACCCCCAGGAGTGGACCGCCTGGGTTTCAATCCCCTACTTCGCGGGGCGACCTCTGCAACCCCGGGCTACGGCGAGATCGCGAAGGCGTTGAGCGAGTTTCAATCCCCTACTTCGCGGGGCGACCTCTGCAACTTTTGCCGGCTACAACCGGCCGGCAGATCTGGCGGCGGTTTCAATCCCCTACTTCGCGGGGCGACCTCTGCAACTTCATCTCGGCGAACGCGTTTGGATCGAGCGCCGAGGTTTCAATCCCCTACTTCGCGGGGCGACCTCTGCAACTCGGGTTCGGACGACGCGGACCCTAGGGGGGCTGCCAGGTTTCAATCCCCTACTTCGCGGGGCGACCTCTGCAACAGGAGGTATCGCAATGGCGGGATTGGTGACACAAAGGGTTTCAATCCCCTACTTCGCGGGGCGACCTCTGCAACTGCGATACGTCCTCGTCTCCAGCCGAACCACATAGAGCGTTTCAATCCCCTACTTCGCGGGGCGACCTCTGCAACGCATTCCGGGAGCGTCGGGACCTGGTTACGACCCAGTTTCAATCCCCTACTTCGCGGGGCGACCTCTGCAACCCCCCGCTGCAGGATGTCGGAGAGCTTGTCCTCGATGTTTCAATCCCCTACTTCGCGGGGCGACCTCTGCAACCACCGAACGCTGGCAGCTCTATGCGGAGCTCCCGGATCAGTTTCAATCCCCTACTTCGCGGGGCGACCTCTGCAACCGCCATTCTGAACTCGGGCACCCCTCCCTGGCAAGCCCCCCTGAGGCGGTTGTCGTCGTTTCGTCGTCGGCCTCGAATTGGGAGGGGGGTGGTCAACCCCCCCTGGTTTGGGGCGGTTTCGAGGTTGACCACCCTATCGGCGTACTCAGATCATGAAATCTGATAGCGTCAACGCAGCTCAGATCGTCAGCATCGCACATCAAAGTGATGAATATCGCTCCATGATGCCGGCAGGTTTCCTCCTGATCGGCGCTGGCTCGGCGGCTGCGCGAACTCGGAGCGACGATGTGAAGACGGGCCGGAGGTCGACCACCCTCCTTGCGCGATCCACTCACCTTGTCCTAGTCGAGAGCATCAGAAGACGTGTCACTTGCGGTTCCAAAGGCGCCGTCCGCGGCTCGCTCCCGGCCGCCCTCGACGCCCGACCGGTGGGTGCAGGGCCGAGGCACGGTCCTGGCCCTCCGGCCCGGCTCGCTCCCCATCGCGGGCGCGGCCGCGACCGTGGCCGTACCCTCGAGGCGCTCGACGTCGAGCCTGCGACCGCCTCCGGCGTCTCCGAGCACGATGGCGGTGCCGGGCGGCCCCGTCTCCGACCCCGTTCCGGCCTCCGGGCCGGCCTCAGCCGTCCACGCGGCCGGAGCCGGCCAGGCGGCGCCGGCGCCACCAGAAGGGGGCGTCGAGGACCAGCAGGACGGCCAGCCCGACCAGGGCCGCGGAGCCGAGGTACCAGGGCCAGGGGCCGAGCAGGTCGAGGAGGGTGGGCACCGGGGGTGGGCGCAGGAGGTACAGGTAGTCGGCGCCGGTGGCGGCGTCGACGACCCCGACCAGGGCGGTGTAGGCGGCGGTGAGCAGGAACATGCGCGGCACCGCGCCCGCCCGTGGCTCGATCCGCATCCCCACCACCAGCAAGAGGGCGGCAGCGATCACGCCTCCGTGGGCGACGTAGTACTGGAAGAAGAGCCAGCTGGGGAACGGCTGAGGGACGTAGGGCGTGATCACCGCCTGGAGCGCGCCCCCCAGTCCGACGAAGTACGCGATCTCCACCAGCAGCCGCTGCCGCCACCAGAGCGCGGCCACGCTGACCAGACCGGCGGCGTCGCAGAGCTGGAGGGGCAGCCCGTCGGACACCGACCAGCCCGGCCGGAGGGCGAGGTAGACCCACCAGCTGAGCTCGGCGGCGGCCAGCACCGCGCCCAGGACCAGGGCTGCCGGCGCCAGCCACGGGCGTGGCCACCGACGCGCCACCAGGGCCAACGCCACCGGCCCTCCCAGCGCCGCCGCCAGCGGCACGAGCTGCCCCATCGATCGCTCCTGATGTGGGTCCCCGCCCCCGCCGGGATGGTAGCGCAGGTCGGGCCGGATGGTGGGGCGATCCGGCCGACGGCTCGACGACGCAAGGCGCCGGAGCGGGTTGGGGGCGGGGACCGACGACCACCGTAGCATGTGCCCGGTGCCGGTGGAGCCGCGGCAGGATCAGAGGCGCGTCTGGGTGATCGCGCTGTTCGTGGCCGGTTCGATCGCGCTGGCGATCGCGCTGGCCTACCTCTACTCGCTGGCCCCGGCCGGGTGACGTGCCCGGGGCCGGCCCCGCGGGCGTGGCGGGGCCGGCGACCCTGACGGCGACCGAGGTCAGTGCCGGCGGGGGGTGGGCAGGGGCAGGATGGGCGGGTAGGGGGACGGGCTCACCGTCTCCGGCGAGGGGGTGGCCGTGGGTTGGGCGAAGCAGGGCTGCTGGCGGGGCGGGCAGGCGGTAACGGCGACCTGGGGGCCGGTGCCGGGGTCGGGGGGGACGCCGTAGTCGGGTTGGGCGAGCGTGGGCGAGGGGCTGGGGAGGTCACCGGGGAAGGTGGTGGGCTTGCCGGAGCCGCGCAGGAACCAGCTGTCGTTGGGGCCCCCGACCACGTCCGCGGGGGGCGAGTACCAGTGGTCGGGCACCCCCTTCAGCGCCGCCTCCATGAAGTCGTGCCAGGCCGGCGAGGCCACGTAGACCGCGTCCGTGTTCAGGTGGTGGGAGGGGTCCAGGATGTCCCCCACCCAGAACACGCTGGCCAGGTCGGGGGTGTAGCCCGCGGTCAG
>DASRBU010000045.1:0-2001 GCA_035653475.1 Candidatus Dormiibacterota bacterium
ATGGCCGAGGACGCGATGCTCAGGCGGCTGGAGACGCTGGCCGACGCTTCCGGGCGGCTCTCCGAGGCGCTGAGGCGTCGACATCCCGAGATCCCCTGGGCCAGGGTGACCGCGTTCCGCAACGTGCTGGCTCACGGCTACGTGAGGGTGCAGCGCTCGAGGATCGACGAGATCGTCGAGCACGACCTACCGGTCCTGAAGCGGGTCGTGGATCAGGAGCTTCGAAGGGTCGAGAGTCTGTAGATCGCACCGGGGTGCGATCTGCACGCTCGAGCCTGCACGGGAAGGCTCGTCGTTGGTTGGCCGGCCTTTGCACCCCCTGGTGTGGACGTGCGCCTGGCGACGTGGACAGGTCTGGCTCGGGAGCGCCCGGCCCGCGCCGACCCGGGCTCGATGCGACTTCAAACCGTCTCGGGTCGGCTTGACCGCAGTGTCGTAGGTCCGGGCGCGCTCGAACCCGAGCTGAGACGGCGCCTCGGCCACAGCGAGCCGATCGACTCCAGCCGGGCCTGCCACCACTCGCCGCCGGCGGGAGCTCGAAGGGAGTGGCTCGGCGGTGAGCGGGAGCCGTTCGTCGCTCTGCTCTCCTTCCCTTTGCGTCCTACCTCCAACCTTCGGGACCGCGTCGGTCACGATTTACGATCGCCGGCCCTACCGATCGACGCCGCCGGCGCCTGGGCCTTCCCCGCTCCCTCGACGGCCGGCGGGTCCCGGGCTCAGGCCGGCTTGCGGCCGTAGACGATGGCGAGCGGCTGGATCGTTTGGTGCCGATCCAGCTCCTCCAGGGAGCGTCGTAGCAGCTCGGCTGCCTCGGCGGCCAGGCCCGGAGATCTGGACCGCAACAGCTCGCAAAACCGCAGGCCAGCGGTCCGAGCGTCGGTGGCCATGAAGGCCCCGATCCCGCCTCCCCACTCGCCCACCGGCAGGGAGCGCTCACGGCGGACGATCTCGTCCAGCCCCGCCTCCCGCAGATGCTCGTCCAGGGAGCGAAAGACGGCGTCGGTCGTGTCCAGGCCCAGCGGGTCGGCGAGCTGTCGATGGATGAGGTCGAAGAGAGCCTGGGTCGCGGGCCCCGTCCGTTGCGGCCGGGTGGTGATCTCCACCAGCTCGACCCAGCCCCCGGGACGGGTGACCCGCGCCAGCTCTCGCACCGCCCCCGGCCACGCCTCCACCGGGATGCCCCAGATCAGGAAACGCTGGTGGACGAGGTCGAAGACCCCATCCCGGAAGGGCAACCCCTGGAGCAGGTTGCCTCGCACGTGCCGGTAGCCCGGAGGAGCCCCCGACTTCCCCCGCACCAGGTCGAAGCCCACCACCAGCGCGCCCGGGAACTGGTGACCGACCTCGAAGCCCCACTGCCCCGTCCCCGTGCCCACGTCCAGCACCCGGACCGGGGATTCCACCGGGGCCAGGAAGTTGGCCCCCAGGGCCTCGCGCAGGGCGAAGTGCTGCAGGTCCAGCCGGTCCACCTCCTCCGGGTGCCGGGGGAAGAGGTAGGGCGACCCCGGCTCCCGGGAGCGCTCCAGCGCCGCCTCCACCTCCTCCGGGGTGGGGAGTTCCAGCGACCAGTCCACCAGGCCCAGCTCCCGAGCGGTGGCCAGCAGCGCGCGCAGGGTGCCCAGCCGACGCCGGGCCGTGGCCGGGGCAAGGCCCCGCCGGCGCAGCTCCAGGGCGTAGTCCAGCAGCCGGCGAGAGGCTGGCTCCGGCCCCAGCAGCAGGGAGCCGACCGCGGCCTCCAGCGAGGTGCCGAGGAAGCGGGCCAGGTCGGCCAGGTCGGCGGTGTAGGCCCGGGCGGTGGCCGGGGCGTGGCGGTCCAGGAAGCGGCGGAGCAGGTCCTCGGTGGCCGGCCCGGCCAGGCCGGCGGCGCGGTCATCCCCCATGCGTCGAGTATGCCCGGGAAGGATGCTCGACGGACGCGGAGGATGGGGCGACGGGCTCGGCCGACCTCCGATCACGCGGCCGGCGCCGGGGTGCCGCTCAGGGCCCGATCAGCTCGGCCGG
>DASRBU010000046.1:0-4118 GCA_035653475.1 Candidatus Dormiibacterota bacterium
CGAGAAGAGGTATGTGCAATCCCAACTCGACACCCTCATCAGGGCACGGTACGTCGCCATCGACGACCTCTTCATCCTGCTCGGCGTCCGCCGCGGTCCCGGCCGCCTCGCCTCTCCGATGCCGAGCTGGTCTGCCTGGCCGTGGCCCAGGTCCTGCTCGGGTTCAATTCCGAGCGCCGCTGGCGGCGCTTCGCGAGGCACCGGCTGGGCCACCTCTTCCCCGACCTGCCCCAGCAGCCCGCTGACAACCAGCGCCTGCGAGGCGCGGCCAGGCTGCTGGTCCACGCCATCCGTCATCTGGCCGGGCTCACCCCCTCGTGGTGGGATCAGCTCCGGCGGCTCGACTCCACCCCGGTGCCCCGTGGCGCCTCCCGGGAGACGGTCGAGCGCTCCCAGAGGTCCCCATCGGGACGCGTATCGGGGCACCCCATCGGAGCATGCTCCGATGGGGACCCCTCGATGGGGTGCCCCTCAAGGGCCAGCTCGAGCTTGAGGCGCACGGCGGGCGAACCCCCGCCGGGGTCATCGCCCGGGTCGCTCGACGCTTGCTCGCCCTCACCGCTGCCATCTGGCACCACTGGCTCATCGGCGCCCCTTGCAAGCGCTCGCGGGTCGCCGATGACCACTGAGCATTTGGAAGCGATCATCTGGACCTGTACCCTGGTTGGCCGCACCGCGCCAGGTGAAGTCCGGCCGGGGGGTGCTGACCACGTCGCTGGAGCCGCGGATCCCTTGCTCCCAGCGCTCCCGGGACCTGTCGCTCCAGATCCGCCACGGTGCTCCTGGGGAAACCGGCATGGGCCAGGATCTCGGGCGGCTGGCAGCCAGCCACGGCCGGGAGGGGCGCGGCGAGCCTGCCACCGCGACCTGGTGTCGCACCGGCGCGGAGCGCGGCGCCGCCGGCTCGAACCGGCCTTGACCCCGGCGTCCCCCGAGGCACCACGGCCCGAGGGCCGGGCACGACGGTGAGCCACGGAAGTGAGCGCAGGGCCGGGCGCCCGCCGGTCATGTCCATGCCGCAGACTGACGACGTGCGGCGAGACCCGAGCCGGAGCCTGCCGGGCGAGGGGCGGGCCGGGGCCGGCACCCCGCGTCGGACCGGGCCGGGGACCGGCCGGGGCCGGCGCACCGCCGGCGGGGGCGCGAGGTCGCCGACGACGGCGAGTCGGTCCGGCGTCCGGCCGCCGCGCGGCGCGCGCCGGCGGGCGCGGCTGACCGCGGAGCGGCTGGCCTGGGTCCATCCGGCCCGAAGCGAGATCGAGTTCGAGAGCCGGTTCCAGCTGCTGGTGGCCGTCCTCCTGTCGGCCCGGAGCACCGACCGCATGGCCACCCGGCTGGCCCGGGAGCTGCTGGCGCGGTATCCCGACCCGGGGGCGCTGGCGGCGGCCGAGCCGGAAGAGGTCGAGCGCATCCTGCGCCCGATCGGGTTCTTCCGCGTCAAGTCGCGCGCCCTGATCGCCCTCGCCCAGGTGCTCGACCGGCGCCACCACGGTCGGGTGCCCGGGACCATGGCCGAGCTGTTGGAGCTGCCCGGGGTCGGGCGCAAGAGCGCGAACACGATCCTGGGGGTGGGGTTCGGGGTACCCGGGATCATCGCCGACCGTCACCTGATCCGGGTGGCGGGACGGGTGCGCCTGGTGCACGGCACCGACCCCGACCTGGTCGAGGCCCAGATCCGGCCGCTCCTGCCACGCTCCCTCTGGACGCCCTTCTCGCTGCGGACGACCCTGCACGGCCGCTACGTGTGCCTGGCCCGGCGCCCCCTCTGCGAGCGCTGCGTCCTGAACGACTTCTGCCCCAGCTCGACCACGGCCGGTCTCCCCATGGAGGAGCGGCGCCGGATCGTGATGACGCTGGCCCGGCGACCGCCGGGGCCGTCGGCCCTCGGTCCCGATCCAACGAGTGCCCGCGATCCCACCTGAGACCCGGGCCCGGTCCCCCCACGGCAGAGGTCGATCGGGCACGCGATCGCGCCCCACCCGGGACGAGTGAGCCCGAGGCCACCGTCGACGCCCACGCACGGACCGCTTCCGGCTGGTCACGGCGAGCGGAGCGCTGGCAGCTCACCGGACCGCACCGACGGCCACCGCCGGCTCCGACCCGCACCTGCCGGTGGGCCTCATCCGTCCTTGCGGCTCGGCACCGACCGGCCCGGCCGCCATCCCAGCCCGGGCCGCCCTGGTCGCGCGCGCCCTGTCCTCCCCTCGCATCGCCCGAGACAGGCCCGACGGGCGGGTCGTGAGGAGCCGGAGGTCGGACGGCTGCGCCACACTGGGAGCATGGACGACGGCCCGGCGGCCCTGGAGGGGCTCCCGTTCGTGGTGACCGAGAAGATCCCGGTCACGAGCACCATCGTCCAACTCGACCTGCGTCCGCTGGAGCGGCCCTTGCCCTACCGGCCCGGGCAGTACGTGCTCCTCGCCGACGCCGAGGCCACGGTCCCCGAGCGCTCCTTCTCGATCGCCAACGCTCCTCGAGAGGACGGCCGGATCAGGTTGCTGGTGACCCGCGTGGAGGGGGGCCGAACCAGCTCCTGGGTGCACGACCGGCTCGCTCCCGGGACGGCCGTGGGCGTCTCCGGGCCGTACGGGACCTTCACCCAGCAGCTCCCCCTCGACCGGCCCGTGCTGCATCTGGCGGCCGGCTCGGGGCTGGCCCCCATCCTGGCCCTGACCGAAGCCGCCCTGGCCCGGGACTCGGACCGCCCCATCACGGTGTGCTTCTCGGCCCGCACCAGCGCCGACGTCTACTATCGGGATCTCTTCGCCGACTGGGAGGCCCGACACCCCAACTTCGCCTTCGTCCGCACGCTGACCCGGGAGCGCGGGACGCCGCCGTTGGGCAGGATCCCCGCCGTGCTCCCTCACCTGGTCGGTGACCTGTCCGGCTTCGACGTCTTCATCGCCGGCGGGGAAGGCTTCGTCGAGGCCTGTGAGCGCGCCGTGATCGAGCTGGGCGCCCGGAGGGACCGGGTGCGCACCGAGCCCTTCTTCTCCGAGCCCCGCCCCTGGACCTCGTCGCCACCGCTCTCACGCTCGGGCTGGGGATGACGAAGATCTACACCCGGCTGGGTGACGACGGCAGCACCGGCCTGCTCTTCGGTGGCCGCATCAGCAAGGCCAGCCCGATCGTGGCCGCCTACGGGACCGTGGACGAGGCCGTCGCCGCCCTGGGGGTGGCCCGGGCCGGCTGTGCCGACCCGGCGCTGGCCGGGCTCATCCTGCGCCTGCAGCGAGAGCTCTTCGTGGTCGCGGCCGACCTGGCCGCCAACCCCAGGGCGCGGGAGGAGCTGAAGCCGGGGGTGTCGCTGGTGACCCCGGAGATGGTCGCCGAGCTGGAGGCCACCATCGACCGGTTGGTGGCCGAGCGGCCCCTGCGGCCGGTGTTCGTGGTCCCCGGCGCCAACCCCTGCTCGGCGGCGCTCGACCTGGCCCGCACCATCGTGCGACGAGCGGAGCGTCTCGCGGTCGAGGCCGGGGCCGGTGGGCACCCGGTGAGCCCTCGGGCCGTGGTCTACCTGAACCGCGTCTCGGACCTGGTCTACGTCCTCGCCCGGCACGCGGCGGGCGAGGGGGAGGAGCCGGCCAGCCACCAATGAGCCGGCCGGGCCGGCCCCCGCCCGGCGCCGCGAACGCCCCTCAGAGGCGCAGACAGAGGTCGGCGGCGAGCCAGAACAGGGCCTCGCGGCCGTCGTGGCGCTGCCAGTCGCGGCTCTCCCAGCCCTCCCCGGCCAGGGAGTCGCCGGCGTAGAGGAGGTAGGCCAGGGGCACCCCCCGGAACCGGGCCACGGCGAGCAGCGCCGCCGCCTCCATCTCCACCACCAGGCAGCCCTCCTCCCGGCGCCGGGCCGCCCGCGCCCTCGTCTCCCGGTAGACGCCGTCCGTGCTCCAGGTCTTGCCCGTCACGTAGGGCACGCCGCGCTCGGCCAGCAGCCCGATGGCCGCCTCCACCGCCGCCGGCGCCGCCTCCACCTCGCGCGCCGGAGGCAGGTAGTGGTACGAGGTGCCCTCGTCCCGGACCGCGGCCGAGGGCACCACCACGTGGCCGAGCGCGAGCTCGGGCACCAGCGCCCCCGCCCCGCCACAGGCGGCGAAGCGGCGGCAGCCGCGGGCGATGGC
>DASRBU010000047.1:0-8620 GCA_035653475.1 Candidatus Dormiibacterota bacterium
TCCACGTACGTCGACAGCCCGATGCCGAGCAGCCGTCGCTCTCCCCGCTCCCGGCGGGCGGCCTGCTCCCGCCGCAGCTCGTCGTACCCGGCCAGCTCCAGGACCCGATCCAGCGCCCGGGCGTAGTCGCCGCTGTCGTACTTGCCACCGGTGGCGGTGGTGACCGGGAACTCGTCGGGGCGGAAGAGGTTGCGACGCCGCAGCTCGGCCGGGTCCATGCCCAGCTCCATCGCCATCAGGTCCACCACCCGCTCGATCAGGCTGGTGGCCTCGGGCCGGCCGGCGCCCCGGTAGGCGGTCACCACCGGGGTGTTGGTGACCACGCTGGTGGCCCGGTAGTCGATCCGGGGGATGCGATAGACCCCCGACACCATCATCCCGGTGAAGGTGGGCAGCCAGGCCCCGAGGCCCGGATAGGCGCCGGCGTCGGCCAGGACCCGGACCCGCATGCCCACGAAGCTGCCGTCCCGGCGGGCGCCCAGCTCGACCTCCTGCACCTGCCCCCGCCCCTGACCCATGGTCATCAGGTTGTCGGTCCGGGTCTCGACCCAGCGCACCGGTCGCTGGAGCCGGGCGGCCAGGACGGCGACGATCACCTGCTCGGGATAGACCATCATCTTGGGCCCGAAGCCCCCTCCGACGTCCTGGGCGATGACGCGCACCTTCGAGGGCTCGAGCCCGACCGCGGCCGCGATGGCGTCGCGGACCTGGAACGGCCCCTGGCAGGAGGCCCAGACCTTCAGCCCCCCGCTCTCCGGGTCGGGAGCCGCCACCAGCCCGTTGGGCTCCAGCGGCACCGGGGCCAGCCGCTGGTTGACCATCCGGGCCCGTACCACGACCTCGGCCTCGGCCAGCACGTCCTGGTCGGTCTGCCCGGCTTCCACCCGGTAGCAGACGTTGGTCCCGGCCGAGGGGAAGAGCAGCGGCGCCCCCTCCGCCACCGCCGCCTCGGGGTCGACCACCACGGGCAGCGGCTCGTAGTCGACCGTCACCGCCGCGGCCGCGTCCGCCGCCTGGGCGCGGGACTCGGCCACGACCACGGCCAGGGGCTCGCCCACGAACCGAACCGCCTCCCGGGCCAGGGGCGGGCGGACGAAGTCGTCGGGCACGCCGGGGAAGCCCTTCTCGGCCGGCAGGCCCAGGGAGGCAGCGGTGAAGACCCCGACCACGCCCGGCGTTCGCTCCGCGGCCGCGGTGTCGATTCCCCGCAGCCGCGCGTGGGCGACGGTCGAGCGCACGAAGACCGCGAACAGACCGGACTCGACCGGGACGTCGTCGACGTAGCAGCCGGTGCCGGTGACCAGCCGGGGATCCTCCCGCCGGCGAACCGGATGGCCGAGGACGCTGCCAGGGACCAAGTCTCACACCTCCTTCGCACTGCTGGGAACGCGCCCACCGCCGATGGCCGTCCCGCCGGCGACCCGGCGAACCGAGCCGCCGGCAACCGCGCCCACCGGCGCCGGCCCCTCTCCAGACACGACCATATCTTCACCGACCTGGCGCCGGTTCCCGTCCTCGGCAGCCCGTCGAAGCCCCAGCGGCGCCGGGGAACCTCCGGGCCCGATCGCGGTGACCCTGGGGCCGTCGGCCCGGTCCGGGGCCGGGACGCCAGGGACGGGGGAACGTCGGG
This sequence comes from Candidatus Dormiibacterota bacterium, assembly GCA_035653475.1. Lineage (GTDB taxonomy): Bacteria > Chloroflexota > Dormibacteria > Dormibacterales > Dormibacteraceae > CADDZO01. The sequence goes on from DASRBU010000047.1 coordinate 1,631, forward strand.
AGCGGGCAGGGGGGTACGCTTCCGTCGTGCGCCGGTCCGACGGTCTCAGCTCGGTCAGCCACGCCCTGCAGGTGCTGCTCCTCTTCCGGGAGCACCGCTCGCTTCGGGTGCACGAGGTGAGCCGGCTGCTGGGCCTGCCGCGGTCCACCGCTCATCGCCTGATGTCGGTTCTCCAGGCGCACCGGTTCGTGGTTCAGGAGCGAAGCCGTGGGCCGTATCGTATCGGCCCGGCGCTGATCAACGTCGGCCTGGCCGCCCTCCAGGGGATCGACATCCGACGCGCGGCCCAGCCCGTCCTCCAGGCCCTGCGCGAGGAGGTCAGGGAGACGGTGAGCCTGACCGTCCTGGACGGCCCCTGGGTGCGGTTCCTGGAGTCCATCGAGGGGCCCGAGGACGTGCGGGTCAGCTCCCGCCTGGGCCAGTCGCGTCCGGCGCACTGCACGGCCGCGGGCAAGGTCCTGCTCGCCTGGCTTCCGCTTCAGGAGCTGGAGCGCCTCTACCCGGAGGGGCGGCTCCCGGCGGCGACGCCGAGATCGATCACGCGCCTCGAGGAGCTGGAGCCCGAGCTGGAGGCGATCCGTGCTCGCGGGTACGCCACCAACTTCGAGGAGAGCACCCCCGGGCTGCACGCGGTCGGGGTGACGGTGCCCGGCCCCGACGGGCGCCCGGCGGCGGCGATCGCGATCTCGGCCCCCGCCTCGCGCCTGCCGCCGGAGCGGGTGCCCGAGCTGGTGGTCGCCGCACAGCGAGCCGCGGCCCGGGTCGAGCAGGCCATCTGCGGCCTGGCCTGATCCGGCGCCGCCCGGCCGGCACGGAGCGACGAGTCCGGCGTTTGCATCCTGGTTCAGCTGCGCAGCCATCTCGAACCAGAGTCCGTTCTCGATCGTGATCCGGCCTGAATTCGGTTAGAATGCCTCCATGGATGCGCAAATTAAGGAAGATCTCACCTCGTCGGCGCTGCGCATCCTCGCCGACCCCGTCCGGCTCCGGCTGCTGCGGGAGCTGCCCCAGGAGGACGCGGCCGAGATCCCGGTGGGCGAGCTGGCCCATCGCCTGGGCGTGTCCGACACCGTCGTCTCCCAGCACCTGCGGGTTCTGAGCGGCGCCGGCCTGGTCGGCCACCGGCGCGGCGGCCGCTCCGCCTACTACTACGTGCGCACGGCGGCGCTGGTCGCGCTCCGGCAGGCGCTGGCCAGCGAGCTGCCCCGGATGTTCGAGGTGGAGGCGCGACTCTCCCGGCTGTCGGCGCGCAACCAGCTGATCGGGAAGGTGGTCGAGGTCCGCCGCGGCGAGGTCTCGACCGAGATCGGCATCGACATCGGCGGCCAGACGGTGACGGCCATCATCACCACCGCCTCGGCCGACCGGATGGACCTCAAGGTCGGGGACGTGGCGGCGGCGGTGTTCAAGGCCCACGACGTGATCGTCCAGAAGTAGGCATCGGCGAAAGGTCAGGAGGAGGAGCGATCGTGAGGAGGATGCGAGGCGGGTTGTGGGCGTCGGCGCTGACGCTGGTTCTGGCCGCCTGCGGCGGAACCGTCGGCAGCTCGAGCCCGGCCTCGGTGCCCAGGGCCTCGGGCACGGTCAGCGTTCTCTACGCGGCCTCGCTGCTCAATCTCATGGAGAAGGAGGTCGGCCCCCGCTTCGACGCCGCCACCGGCGCCCACTTCGAGGGCTATGCGGGCGGCTCGCAGGCCCTGGCCAACCAGATCAAGGGCGGGGTGCGTCGAGCCGACGTCTTCATCAGCGCCGTGCCCTCGGTCAACGCCCTCCTGGAGGGGGCCGCCAACGGCGACTGGGTGAGCTGGTACGTCAGCTTCGCCAGGGCCCCGCTGGTGATCGGCTACAACCCCTCAAGCCGCTTCGCGGCCGCGCTCAAGAGGGAGCCCTGGTACGAGGTCCTGACCGAGCCCGGGATCCGGATCGGTCGCACCGATCCCGCCCTCGACCCCAAGGGGAAGCTCACGGTCCAGGCGCTGGAGGAGGCCCAGAGCGTCTACCACCGGCCCGGGCTCGCGGCCCAGACCGAGAGCTCCTCCCAGGTCTTCCCGGAGGAGGACCTGGTCGGCCGCCTCCAGGCTGGCCAGCTCGACGTCGGCTTCTTCTACAGCAACGAAGCCAAGGAGGCCGGTATCCCCACCGTGGGCCTGGGCAAGGTCAGCCTTGCCGCCCAGTTCACCGCCACCCTGGTCAGGGATGCTCCCAACCCCTCCGGGGGAGTGGCTTTCCTCGACTACCTGCTCGGGAGCAAGGGGCGGGCGATTTTGCTCCAGCACGGGCTCACCGTGCTTTCCTACCAGGTGAGCGGACAGCGCTCGGCGGTGCCGAAGTCGCTGCGGCCGGTGCTGGGCCTCTCGTGAGGAGGTTGAGGTGGCGGTCCGCAGCCGGGGGGGTGCCCTCCATCTACTCGGAGGCCTCCTCCTCCTCTACCTGCTGGTGCCGGTGGCCGCCTTCGTGGTCCGTGCGGTCGGCTCTCCAGGGGAGCTGTGGGGCCCCGAGCTGGGGGCGGCGCTGGCGGTCTCGCTCGAGACCGCGACCATCAGCACCTTCATCATCGGTCTGCTGGGGGTGCCGCTTGCCTACCTGCTGGCCCGGAGCCGGGGCCGCTGGACGGCGGTGGGCGGCTTCGCCGTCCAGCTGCCGCTGGCGCTGCCGCCCCTGGCCTCGGGCATCTTCCTCATCTGTGTGGTCGGGCCCTACACCCCGCTGGGCCGGCTCTTCGGCGGTGGCCTGACCGACACCCGGGTCGGCATCGTCCTTGCCCAGACCTTCGTCGCCGCTCCCTTCGCCGTGATCGCCAGCCGCTCGGCCTTCGCCGCCCTGGACCCGGCAATAGAGGATGTGGCCGCCACCCTCGGCTACCGGCCCGGCTCCCGCTTCTGGCGGGTGGCGCTGCCGGCGGCCGCCCCGGGGGTGGGGGCAGGCCTGCTGCTGTCCTGGCTGCGAGCGTTCGGCGAGTACGGCGCCACCGTGTTGCTCGCCTACCATCCCTACTCCCTTCCGGTCTTCACGTACGTCGAGTTCACCGGCACCGGGCTGCCTGGCACCCTCGGCCCGGCGGCCTTCGGGCTGGCGGCTGCCCTGGCAGTCCTGGTCCTCGCCTCCCTGACGGGCCGGGTGCTGCGCCGCCGCCCACGGCCGCGGCTGCCCGAGCCGGCGGCGCCTCGGCCTCGTCCTGGGCCGCGTCTGGCCTTCGACCTGGACGGTGTCGTGGGCGGGTTCCAGCTCCGCGCCGAGCACGAGCTCCACACCCGCCGACTGGCCATCCTCGGCCCGTCCGGGGCGGGCAAGACCTTCACCCTGCGCCTCCTCGCGGGGCTGGCGCCGGGCCGGTGCCGAGTGCTGCTGGACGGGGTCGACGTCTCCTTCCTGCCGCCGGAGCGGCGCGAGATCGGCTACGTGCCCCAGGACGCCGCCCTGGTGCCTCACCTGCCGGTTTGGCGCCAGGTGACGCTGGGGCCGCGCAGCCAGCCGGCGCTTGCCGCGCACTGGCTGGAGCGGCTGCAGCTGGCCGGCCTGGAGGCCCGGCTGCCCGACCAGCTCTCCGGTGGCCAACGACGACGGGTGGCCCTGGCCCGGGCGTTATCCACCGGACCCCGGCTCCTGCTCCTGGACGAGCCCTTCACCGGCCTGGACGCTCCGGTGCGGACCCAGCTGCGGGCCGAGCTGCGCCAGCTCCAGCGCGAGACCGAGCTGACCACGGTGCTGGTCACGCACGATCCCGAGGAGGCAGCCTTGCTGTCCGACGAGATCCTGATGTTGAGCCAGGGCCGGGTGCTGCAGGCAGGGGACCGCAACGAACTCTTCCGCGCCCCCGGCTCAGCTGCCGTGGCTGGCCTGCTCGGGTTCCGCAACCTCTTCCCGGGAGTGTGGCGCGGGTCGGGGGTGCTGGAGGCAGGGGCGCTGCGTCTTGAGACCTGCCCGCTGGAGCTGGCGCCGGGTAGCGCGGTCACCTGGTCGGTCCGACCGGAGTCGGTCGTGCTTGGCCGAGGGCCGTTTGGGGGCCAGGTGTTGGACCGGATCGAGCTCGGAGGTCAGGTAGAGCTGCTGGTCCAGGTGGAGGGTGGTCCGGTGCTGACAGTGCGCTGCCAAGACCGGGCTGAGCCTGGACGGAGCTGTCGGCTGGAGATCCCTCCCGCCGAGGTGCTGGTCTGGCCGGCCTAGCCTCGGCGCTTGGGACCGGAGGTGTGGCGATGCAGGCCTCGCCCTGGGCCGGCCGGCCGGAGCGGGGCGGCATGCTCAGCCGATCGCGAAGGTGAATCGGGGCCGGTGGATCACGTTCCGGTAGCCGGACAGATCCGGCTCACTGCCGGCCGGGAAGGCGTCGATCCGAAGCCGCCCCAGCCGCGGTCGCCGTCTCATCCATTCGCGGTAGGCCACCTCCAGCTGGGCTGCCACCGTCTCGCCGGAGCCGTACACGGCGACGACGTGGCCTCGCTCCTCAGCCCCGACCACTGCCACCCCGGCCGAGTCGCGCAGCCCGAACGCCGACTTCCCTGCCAGGCTCGCGCGCACGTAGCGAGGGTGGGTGAGCGCTAGCCAGGTTTCGAACTCGAGCGGGTCTGCCTCACTGAGCACCAGGCCGAGCTCGCGTCCTGGCTCTGCCAGCCATGCCTCGAGCTCGGGACCGGGCCCGGGGGCGGGCGTGGCAAGCCAGCCGCGCACCCCCAGGAAGCCACAGCTGACCAGCCCGTCCGAGAACAGCCCTCGCTGCGAGCGAACGAAGGCCACCGACTGCTGGATCCGACCGGCCAGGGCCAGCGGGATCACCAGCCGGCCGCCCTCGGCCAGCTGCTCCAGCCAGGCCGGTGAGAGGTCGCTGGCGCTGGCGGTGACGATGATGCGGTCGTAGGGAACGCCGGCCGGCCAGCCGCCGGCGCCGTCGGCGCAGACCACCAGGACCTCCTCGATGCCGGCCCGCAGCAGCCCCGCCCGGGCCTACTGGCAACGATCCTCGTCGATGTCCACGGTCACCACCCGCCCGGGGTGACCAGGTGCCAGAGCAGAGCAACGTTGTACCCGGTGCCGGCACCGATCTCCAGCACCGCCTGCCCGGGCCAGCACTGGAGCTGCTCGAGCATCAGCGCCATGATCGCGGGCTGGGAGGAGGAGCGCACCGGCACACCTTGCTCGTCGACCTTGGCGGGTAGCGCGGCGTCCTCGTAGACCTCAGCCAGCAGCCGCCCGCGCAGGAAGTGGTGACGGAGGACCGCCCGGAAGGCGTCGGCCACCGGCCCCTCCTGCAGGCTGCCGCCCGCCTCCAGCTGGGCGACCAGCTCCAGGTTGCGTTCGCGCGCCTCCAGCTCGGAGACCTCCACTGCTTCCAGTCTGGCGTGCTGGCGCTCAGGCTGCGAGCCGGCGCAGGATCTCGAGGTTGGCTCGGTCCGGCCCCTTGCCCTCGAACCCTGGGACCTCCGGGATGAACGGCAGGCGCTGGAGCCTGAGCTCGTGGAGCAGCGCCCGGAATCCCTCTTCCCCGATCTCGCCCTGGCCGATGTTGGCATGGCGGTCGCGGTTGGAGTCCAGCCCGCTCTGGGAATCGTTGCAGCGAATCGCGACCAGGCGGTCTATCCCCACCACCCGCTCCCATTCGTCCAGGGTCCGCTGCACCCCCTCTGCGGTGCGAACCTCGTAGCCCGAGGCGAAAGCGTGACAGGTGTCGAGGCAGACCCCGACCCAGGGGTCGTGGAGTCCGTCCAGCATCGCCCGCAGCTCCTCGAACCGGCCGCCTCCAACGCCGTCCGGAAGCGCTCGACCCGCTCCTCGTCGAGGTTGGGCGATCCCCAGTAATGGGGCGGGGTGGGGGTGGACCTGGATCGCCTCCGCGCCCATGGCGGCCGCTCGCGGAAATGCCAGGTGGAGGCCGCCGATGGCTTCGACGTGGGCACCGAGGATGGGCACCGCATCAGTCTGCCGCATCGCCGGCCGAGGCGAGCCGCCGATCGAGATGGACGTGCCGTGGCACCCCGGAGGGACGGGGGGCCCGCCCCCAGTTGGTACATTGCGGTGCCAGCTCATGGCTGATGTCGGACCTGGACCTGCCGCTCAGGGACCGGGTCTCCCGGGAGCCGGACGAGCCCCATGTCGCGATCGTGAGAGGGAGGGATCACGTAGTGCTGGATGCGGCCCTCGACCATCTCGATGCGCGCCCCGACCGCCGGGCGCTGGCCATCGTCGGCCTGCCCCGGGAGGTACCTGACCTGGAGCTGCTGGCCGGCCGCCGTCTGCTGGTTTGCGACGGCGACCGGGCCCGGATGACCGAGTTCGCCGAGGCCGGGATGGCGGTGGGCGCGGAGGTGGAATGGCTGCACTCGGACCGGCCTGACTTCGATCGGATCGCTAGATGAATGATTCCGATTGCTCAGTGGTCACCGGCGACCCGCGAGCGCTTGCCGGGGGCTTCGACGAGCCAGTTGCGCCAGATCGCGGCGGTGCGGGCGAGCAGGCGTCGAGCGACCCGGGCGATGACCCCGGCGGGGGTTCGCCCGCCGTGCTCCTCCAGACCGAGCTGGCCCTTGAGGGGCACCCCATCGAGGGATCCCCATCGGAGCATGCTCCGATGGGGTGCCCCGATACGCCTCCCGATGGGGACCCCTGGGAGCACTCGACCGTCTCCCGGGAGGCGTCACAGGGCACCGGGGTGGAGTCGAGCCGCCGGAGCTGATCCCACCACGAGGGGGTGAGCCCGGCCAGATGACGGATGGCGTGGGCGAGCAGCCTGGCCGCGGCTTGCAGGCGCTGGTTGTCAGCGGGCTGCTGGGGCAGGTCGGGGAAGAGGTGGCCGAGCCGATGCCTCGCGAAGCGCCGCCAGCGGCGCTCGGAATTGAACCCGAGCAGGACCTGGGCCAGGGCCAGGCAGACCAGCTCGGCATCGGAGAGGCGAGGCGGCCGGGACCGCGGCGGACGCCGAGCAGGATGAAGAGGTCGTCGATGGCGACGTACCGTGCCCTGATGAGGGTGTCGAGTTGGGATTGCACATACCTCTTCTCG
>DASRBU010000048.1:0-5529 GCA_035653475.1 Candidatus Dormiibacterota bacterium
GCACCTCCTTCGTCTCGACCGACGCTCGCCGCTCCGACCTAGCCTACTCCGTCGCCAGGTCCAGCACCGCGCCCGGGGCCGCGCCGGCCGGGTCGGTCAGGACCTGGTCGAGGGTGCACCGCCGAGGGGGCTTGTCCGGCCGCCAGCGCAGCCAGGTCGCGGCGTGGCGGAAGCGCTCGCCCGCCTGGAGCCGATCGTAGGCGACCTCGCACACCAGCTCCGGCCGCACCGCCTCCCAGCTGGTGTCGCGACCCTGCGACCAGCGGCTGGGGCCTCCCGGCGATCGCCCCATCGGCTCGGCCCCGACCTGGGTGCGCAGCGGCTCCAGTCGCTCCAGCAACCGGCGGCGCTCCGCCGCGGAGAAGGACGAGGTGTGCCCGACGTAGTGCAGGCGCCCGGCGCTGTCGTAGAGGCCCAGGAGCAGCGCTCCCAGCGACGCCCGATCCGAGCTCCAGCGGAAGCCGATCACCACGCACTCGACCGTTCGCCGTCGTTTGACCTTCACCCAGGCCCGCACCCCGGGACGGTAGGCCTGGGAGGCGTCCTTGGCCACCACGCCGTCGATCCCGCTCGCCTCCAGCCGGTCGAACCAGCGAAGGGCGAGCCCCGCGTCGTGGGTGTGGCGGGAGCGCCGGATGGTCCCGGGCGCGTTCCGGAGCAGGCGCCGCAGGCGCTCGCGGCGCGTCCGCAGCGGCAGGCCCCTGAGGTCCTCGTCCCCCTCGGCCAGGAGGTCGAAGGCCACGTAGGTGGCCGGCGTGGTCCGGCTCAGCAGCTCGATCCGGGAGGGGGCGGGGTGGATCCTGAGCTGGAGGGCATCGAAGTCCAGGCCCCGGGGGCCGGCTACCACCAGCTCGCCGTCGAGCACCGCCGGGTCCGCGGGCAGCTCCCGGAAGGCACCCAGCAGCTCCGGGAAATACCTGGTCATCGATCGTGCCCCGCGGCTCACCAGCTCCACCCGATCCCCGCGCCGGTGGACCAGGATGCGGAACCCGTCCCACTTCGGCTCGTAGGTCCACCCCTCCCCCTCGGGCAGCGAGGGGCGGAGCAGGGCCAGCATGGGCTCGAGGTCGAGCGGGAGCGGCAGCACGACGGTGCCATGCATAGCAGATCGGGGGCACGTGCGCCAGGCCGCCGTCGCCCCACCGGCGGCGTCCCGGGGCGCGGGCGTCGGCCGCTTTCGGTGCCGGGCCGGTGGCGGTATCTTCGCCAGCATGATGGGGGCATCGCGACGGCTGCTCTGGGAGCCCAGCCAGGAGACGAAGGCGTCGGCCAGGATCACCCGCTACCTGCGCTGGCTGGCCGAGACCCGGGGGCTCACCTTCGAGTCCTACGCCGAGCTGTGGAGGTGGTCGACGACCCACCTCGAGGACTTCTGGAAATCGATCTGGGACCACTTCGAGGTGGGTGCCTCGCGCCCGCCGGAGCGGGTGCTGAGCGGGCGCGCCATGCCCGGCGCCCGCTGGTTCCCGGGCGCCGAGCTGAACTACGCCGAGCACGCCCTGCGGCGGCGCGACCAGGGCCCGGCCATCGTCGCCCGCTCCGAGGCGCGGGGCCTCGACCAGCTGGAGACCGTGAGCGCCGCCGTCCTGGCCGAGCGGGTGGCCTCGGTGCGGGCCGGCCTGAGCGCTCTGGGGGTGCGCCGAGGGGATCGGGTGGCCGCCTACGTGCCCAACATCCCCGAGGCGGTGGTGGCCTTCCTGGCCACGGCCTCGCTCGGGGCCATCTGGTCGGCGTGCTCGCCAGACTTCGGCATCCGGGCGGTGGTGGATCGCTTCCAGCAGATCGAGCCCCGGGTGCTGCTGACCGTGGACGGCTACCGCTACGGCGGGCGCGACTTCCCCCGCCTGGAGGAGGTGGCCCAGATCCAGCGCGCCCTCCCCACCCTGGAGGCGACAGTCCTCATCCCCTATCTGTCGGACCGCCCCGAGACCGCGGGCCTCCGCCGCCTGCGTCCCTGGGAGGACCTGCTCGCGGCCCCGGGCGAGCTCGCCTTCGAGCAGGTCCCCTTCGAGCACCCGCTCTGGATCCTGTACTCGTCGGGCACCACCGGCCTGCCCAAGGGCATCGTGCACGGTCACGGGGGCATCCTGCTCGAGCACCTGAAGTCCCTGGCGCTGCACCAGGACCTCGGACTCGGTGACCGGTTCTTCTGGTACACGACCACCGGGTGGATGATGTGGAACTACCTGGTCGGCGGCCTGCTGGTGGGCGCCACCGTCCTCCTCTACGACGGCAGCCCCGCCCACCCCGACCTGTACGCGCTCTGGCGCTTCGCCGAGGCGACGGGGATGACCTACTTCGGCACCTCGGCGCCCTACCTCCACACCTGTCTCAAGGCCGGGATCGAGCCCGGGCGCCGCTTTGACCTGGGCCGGCTGCGGGCCGTCGGCTCCACCGGTGCCCCCCTCACCCCGGAGGGCTTCGAGTGGGTGGGACGGGCGGTGAGGCCGGACCTGCCGGTGGCCAGCGTCAGCGGCGGCACCGACCTCTGCACGGCCTTCGTCCAGTCCTGCCCGCTGCTGCCGATCCACAGCGGGGAGCTGCAGTGCATGGCCCTGGGGGCCAGGGTGGAGGCCTACTCCCCCGAGGGGAAGCCGGTGGTGGGAGAGATGGGGGAGCTGGTGATCACCGAGCCCATGCCCTCCATGCCCGTGTGCTTCTGGAACGACCCGGACGGGCGTCGCTACCGGGAGAGCTACTTCGAGGTCTTCCCCGGGGTGTGGCGTCACGGCGACTGGATCCGGATCCAGCCCGACGGAGCCTCGATCATCTACGGGCGCTCGGACGCGACCCTGAACCGGGGCGGCGTGCGCATGGGCACCAGCGAGTTCTACCGGGTGGTGGAGGACTTCCCCGAGATCGTCGACAGCCTGGTCGTCGATCTGAGCGAGCCGGGGCGCGAGGGTCGCCTGGTCCTCTTCCTCGTGCTCGCCCCGGGCGCGTCCCTGGAGGAGGTGCGGCCGCGGCTGCACGAGGCCCTCCGCCGCCAGCTCTCCCCGCGGCACGTGCCCGACGAGACCCACGCCGTGCCCGAGATCCCGCGCACGCTCAACGGCAAGCGCATCGAGGTCCCGATCAAGCGCATCCTCAGCGGGGTCCCGCCCGAGCGCGCGGTCAGCGCCGGGGCGATCACCAACCCGGCCGCGCTGGCCCACTTCGCCGCTCTGGCCGCGGGCCGGGCCGGCTCCGGGGGCTGATCCGGGCTCGGATCCGGCCGGCGGAGTGGGCCGCCAGGGACGACAGCGGCTCTGGAGCCCCGCCCGGGGCGCGGCTCAGCCCCACCGGCCCAGGTACCGCGCCACCACCCGAGGGCTGGCCAGGATCTCGGGGCCGCGGCTCACCCGCCGGACTTGGCCGCCCTCCATGACCACGCCGCGGGCGGCCAGACGCAGGCCGGAGCGGACGTTCTGCTCCACCAAGAGCAGGGTGCGCCCCTCCTGCGCCATCCGCCCGATGGCCTCGAACACGATCGTGCGCGAGCGCGGGTCCAGGCCCATCCAGGGCTCATCCAGGAGCACCAGCCGCGGGTCGAGCACGAGGGCGCGGAGGGACTCGACCAGCTTCCGCTGGCCGCCCGAGAGCGAGGCCACCGGCTCCCGGGCGCGTTCGTCCAGGACCGGGAAGCGCTCCCGAACCGCGGCCGGCGCGCGACCAGGCATCGGTCCCGGATCGTGGCGGCGCCGAGCCGTACGTTCTCCAGCACGCTCATGGTCGGGAACCGGCTCCGCTTCGGGGGACCCGGACGACGCCCAGACCCAGGATGGCACGCGGGCCGAGCCCGACGATGGAGCGGCCAGGACGCGGATCGAGCCCGGACGCGGCTCGAGCAGGCCGCCGATGACCCGCAGCGGGGTCGACGTGCCGGCTCCGTTGGGGCCACCACGCCGGTGATGCCGCCGTAGCCGGGGTGACGCCCCGGAGCCGGGCTTCAGGCAGAACCCGTCCCGGTTGGTAGGCAGGGGCGGGACCGCGAGCGGGGGTCAGCCCCTGGGCTCAACCGGGCCTCCCGGGCGCCGGAGGGCGACAGCCGTGACCGCCGGTGATCGGGTAGCTCGCCTGCAGCCCTGGCGGGACCTCGCCGGCCGATCGCGTCGCCGGCACGTCGGCGGGAGCGGGGGGCGACCGACGCCAGGCCCCGGCGCTGCCGGGCCCTGAGGTCGCGCGCGCCGTTCTGGCTCGCCGGCAGGACCGCTCCCACCCGGCTCGACACCGTCCGCTGCCGCTCCCCCACCACCTTCCAGCCCACCGGCAGCTGCCGGTGCACCCGCTCCTCGCGCGCCCGCAGCCACCATCCCGCCAGCGCTCGGATCAGTTGCCACCCCACCTCCAGCGCCACCGCCTCGACCCGCTCCATCGACGCGGTCCGGCCAGCTCCTGCTCGAGCCGGGGCCTGGGTGGTGAGGGCGGCGACGCCGGGGTGGGACGCTGCCACGTGAGGTCCTCCTCTGAGATCTGACTGGGTCGAGGACCTCGCTCTCTTGCCCTCCCATCTCCCTCACCCGGGCTCACCCCCCGTCCCTACCTACCAACCGGGGACAGGCGCTTCGGGCAACCAGCCCTTGACGACGCCGCACCCCTGGTGTACACCTCCACCTGTACCGCGACGACGTCGTGGCCGGCAACGAGGGGCACGGCCGTTGGTCGGCCACCGAGCAGGGAGAGTGGGAGGCATGGAACGATGCGACGTGGTCTGATCTCGCCCCTCGGACGCTGGCTCGTGCCCGTCGCCGTGGCCTCGGCCGCGGCGCTGGCCGGGGTGGGCACGGTCTACGCCAGCGTCCTCACCGCCGGCACCCTGGTGCAGGTTCCCGACCATCCCTTCCCGGGCACCTCGGCCGCCTGCGACCAGGTCATCGCGCGCTCCCAGAGCCTGGGCAGCGTCAACTACCCCGACGCCGAGGTCGAGCCCTACGTGGTGGCCGACCCGCGCAACCCCGACCACCTGGTGGCCAGCTTCCAGCAGGACCGCTGGAACGACGGCGGCGCCAACGGGCTGATCGACGCCGTCTCCGACGACGGGGGGGCGCACTGGACGCTGGCCTCCAGCCAGCCCCGGTTCACGATCTGCGAGGGCGCGGCCCCCGGCGAGCCGGGCTACTTCCAGCGGGCCTCCGACCCCTGGGTGAGCATCGGCCCCGACGGCATCGCCTACTCCATCGCCATCGTCTTCGACGCCAACGGACCCGCCTTCGGCGGGGCGAGCGGGGTCGTCATCAGCCGCTCCACCGACGGCGGCGTGACCTGGCAGACCCCGGTCAGCGCCGAGCTGGACACCTCGACCACGGTGCTCAACGACAAGGAGTCGGTGACCGCCGACCCGCTCCGGGCCGGCACCGCGTACGCGGTCTGGGACCGGCTGGTCTCGCCCAACTCCAACGCCAACCCCGACGCCTTTCTCGTCACCCGGGCCTTCCGCGGTCCGGCCATGTTCTCCAAGACCACCGACGGCGGCCTGACCTGGAGCCAGGGTCGGGTCATCTTCGACCCGGGCCAGAACAACCAGACCATCGGCAACCAGATCGTGGTGCC
>DASRBU010000049.1:0-2652 GCA_035653475.1 Candidatus Dormiibacterota bacterium
CCCCGGGCGCGGACCCGGCCCAGGTCCATGAGGATCACCTGGTCCGCGATCTCCAGCGCCTCCTGGATCTGCTGGTCGACCAGGAGCACGCTGGTGCCCGACGACCGCTGGACGGCGACCAGGAATTCGTACACCTGCGCCGACAGGGCCGGGGAGAGGCCGGCCGTGGGCTCGTCGACCAGCAGCAGCCGGGGCTCGGAGATCATCTCCTTGGCCACCGCCAGCATCCGGGCCTGGCCGCCCGACAGCTCGTGCGCCGGCCGCCGCCGGTGGTCGCGAAGCGCTGGGAAGAGCTCGTAGAGGCGGTCCAGCTGATCCCGCAGCCGGCCTCGATCTCGCCGCAAGGTCCAGCCGCCCAGGCGCAGGTTCTCCTCCACCGTGAGCTGGGGGAAGAGGTTGAGCCCCTGGGGCACGTAGGCCACGCCCAGGCCCTTGACCTGGTGGGGCTGCAGGAGGTGGATGGGCCTCCCGTCCAGCACGACCTCGCCGGCGCGGGGGCGGAGGAACCCGAACACGGCCTTGAGCAGCGTCGACTTGCCCGCCCCGTTGGGACCGACCACCGCCGTCACCTGGCCGGGGGCGCTCTCCAACCCCACCTCGCGCAGGACGTCGATGCCGGGCTGGTAGCCGGCGCTGACCTCGCGCAGGACCAGGTGGGCGCCGCTCACGGCGCCCACGCCTTGCCCAGGTAGGCGTCCACGACCTCGGGGGTGCGGGCCGCCTCGTCCATCGAGCCCTCGAAGAGGACGCGTCCGGCCGCCAGCACGGTGACCCGCGCGCACAGCTCACGGATGACCGGCATCTCGTGGCTGACGATCAAGAAGACCGTGCCCCGCTGCCGGTTGTGCTGGCGAACGAGGTCGATCATGGTCTCCTTGATCACCGGGTTGACCCCGGCGAAGGGCTCGTCGAGCAGATAGCAACACAGGTGGTCGCAGATGAAGCCGGCGATGAGCTGGAGGAGCGCCTGCTGGCCTCCGGAGAGGTGACGGGCCGGCTCGCCGGCGAGGTGGGCGAGGCCGGACCGCTCGAGCAGCTCGTCGCCCCGCCGGCGCGCCTCTCGACCGTCGCGGCCGCCGAGGGCGAGGTAGGGGAGGAGGAGGTTCTCGCGGACGGTCATGCTGCCGAACAGCCGGGGGACCTGGAAGGTGCGGAGCAGACCCCAGCGGGCCCGCCGGAAGGGCGGGACACCGAGCAGGCTGCGTCCGGCGAGCCGCACATCGCCCCGATCGGGCCGTTCCTCGCCGCTGATCAGGTTGACCAGCGTGGTCTTGCCGGCGCCGTTGGGCCCGATCAGGCCGCGGATCTCCTCGGGCATCAGGTGGAGGGTCACGTCCTGGTTGGCGACCAGGCCGCCGAAGCGCTTGCTGACCCCCTCGACCGCGAGCAGGGCTTCAGACGGCACGGGCACGCTCCCCGAAGAGGCCGGTGGGACGGACCAGCAGGAGCGCGATCAGGAGCAGGAACCCGTACGCGTTCTGGTAGGCGGGCGCGATCAGGGCCGAGCCCAGGGCCTCGGCCAGGCCGAGCACGAGACCTCCCACCAGTGCCTCCCAGATCGAGCCGAGGCCGCCGATGACGATGATCTCAAAGCCCTTGGTGGTGGTCACGGCGCCGTTGGTGGGGTAGACGAGGTAGACCGGCGCCAGGAGGCCGCCGGCCAGGGCGGCCAGCGCGACGCCGATGCCGAACGCGACCATGTCCAGCCGGAGGAGGTCGATGCCAGCCGTCTGCGCGCCCATCCGGTTCTGGGCCGCGGCCCTGAGCGCCAGGCCCAGCCAGGTGCCGCGGAGGCCGAGGAAGAACAGGCCCAGCACCACCACCGCCGCCACCGCCGCCGCCACCTCGGCTCCGGGCAGGTCCAACGGTCCCAGCGCCAGGTCGGGGAGATGGGAGGGCGGCCGGTGCTGGTAGGGACCGTTGACGATGGCGGCGAGGTTGCGGAGCAGGAGCACCAGCGCGATCGTGATCACGGTCGCGTACTCGTCGCGCCGCTCGATGCGGTTCACGAACATCGGCCGCAGGAGCAGGCGCTGCACGACCATCCCCAGTGCGAACACGCTCGCCCCCGTCACCGGCAGCGCCAGCCACCAGAGGTCCGGGCCGAGCAGCCAGCTCACCAGCGCGTACTGGACGAAGCTCCCGATCATGTAGAACTCGCCCATCGCCCAGTTGATGGTTCGCATCACGCCGTAGATGAAGGTGATGCCGAGCGCCATGAGGGCGTAGAGCACCCCGATCATGAGTCCGGCGAGCGTGAACTGGGCCAGCAGCCCGGGCGTGATCATGGGTCACCTCGACCCCGGGGCCGAGGGCGGGACCTCGGCCCGGGGCCCGGGACCACGGGTCCGGACCCGGGAGGCCGATGGCCGCGCCGCGGGCGCCTTCGGGGCCCGGCTGGGGGAGCGCCGGCCGGGACGCCCGTCGGATCGCCGACCCCGCCGGGGCGGGGCCGGGGACCGGGGTGGGGCCGGGGACCGGGTCCGGCGGGGAGCGTGCGACCTCATCCCGCGGTCTTCTGGGTGAAGGTCTCGACCACCTCCGCCCGCTGCCAGTCCTGGCCGGGCTGCGTGTAGTGGAGGATGAGCACCGGCGGCGACCAGGTGTGGTAGTAGGGCCCCTGGGCGTCGGGGAACGAGGCCGGGGTGCTGG
>DASRBU010000050.1:0-6609 GCA_035653475.1 Candidatus Dormiibacterota bacterium
GTGATCGGAGGCATGGGGACCTTCGCCGGCCCGGTGGTGGGTGCCATCATCGTCCAGCTGCTGATCGGTTACCTGGGCCAGTTCGGGGCCTGGGACAACGTCGCCTTCGCCCTCGCCGTCATCCTCCTGATGCGCACCCAGCGGGAGGGCCTGGTCGCGCTCGTCGTCCGGGGATGGCGACAGCTGGTGGCGTGGGTCCGCCCTGGCTCCGAGGCGGTTGCCCATGGCTGAGCGCGTGCGCGGTGGTCGCAACCTCTACGGCATCCCGGTGGGGATGCTGATGACCGACTCCCGCTTCCCCCGCGTCCCCGGCGACAACGGCAACGCGACCACCTGGCCCTTCCCGGTGCTCTATCGCACGGTGCCGGGCGCCGGCCCCGGACGGGTGGTGCGCCATCTCGCCGAGGAGGAGCTGCTGGCGCCCTTCCGTGAGGCCGCCCTGGAGCTGGAGCGCGCCGGCGTCGAGCTGATCACCACCAGCTGCGGGTTCCTGGTCCTGTTCCAGCGGCAGCTCCAGGCGGCGCTCTCGGTGCCCTTCCTCAGCTCCAGCCTGCTGCAGGTCCCCTGGCTGGCGTCGCTCCTTCCCCCCGGCAGGCGGGTCGGGGTGCTGACCGTCGAGCGGTCGTCGCTCACCCCCGCCCATCTCGCCGCCGCGGGCATCCGCCCCGAGCACGGGGTCGCGATCGTGGGCATGGAGGAGGTGGGCGGCCACTTCGTGGACGTGATCCTCGGCGACCGGCTGGAGCTGGACCTGGAGCGGGCGCACGCCGAGCACGAGCGCGCCGGGCGGCTGCTGGTCGAGCGCCACCCGGAGGTGGGCGCGATCGTGCTCGAGTGCACCAACATGCCCCCCTACGCCGGCACCGTGCGCCGGGCCACCGGCCGACCCGTCTACGATCTAACCACGCTGATCGGCTGGGCAGCCGCCGGGGTGCTGCCCCGGCGCTTCGGGTAGGTCACCCCGGTCCTCGAAACCGGTCGCGGTCCGCCCGGCCGGGGGAGCGCCTCGACGACGATGGACGTAGACGCGAAGGGCGCGACGGCTCTCGACGACGTCGACCGGCGCCTGCTGGCGCTGCTAGCCGAGGACGCTCGGCGCTCCTACGCCGAGCTGGCCGAGCGGGTCGGCCTCTCCCCGCCCTCCGTCCACGCCCGAGTGCGCAAGCTGGAACGGCGGGGCGTCATCCGCCGCTACACGATCGAGACCGACCCGGAGCAGCTCGGCCACCGGGTGGCAGCCCTGATCGCGGTCCAGCAGCAGCCCGGCTACCACTGGGAACGGCTGGAGGCCGCCTTCCGCGAGATGCCGGCGGTGGAGGCGGCCTACAGCGTGACCGGCGAGGATACCTACGTGCTGCTGGTGCGGGTGGCGAGCCCGGCCGACCTGGAGGATCTGCTCCGGAACATCAACTCGCTGGAGGGCGTAGCCCGCACCCGGACCAGCCTGATCCTCTCCACGACCTTCGAGCGGCGTCGTATCTGACCGAATCTTGTTCGATATATCTGCTCATAAGCAGAACATCTTCGGCCAGAAGCGCAGGATTTCCTAATAAAATTCAGAACGTGCCGGATTGGCGAGCGCACCCGCGGGGAACCACGACGGCGGCTGGCGAACCGCTGGTCACCACCCCCCTGCCCGGCCCGCGGGCCCGCGCCCTGGTCGAACGCGACGCCCGCGTGCTCTCCCCGAGCTTCACCCGGCCCTACCCGCTGGTCGTCGAGCGGGCCAGCGGGTGCTGGGTGACCGACGTCGACGGCAACCGGTTCCTGGACTTCACCGCCGGCATCGCGGTCACCGCCACCGGCCACGCCCACCCCTCGGTGGTGGCCGCGATCGTGGAGCAGGCCTCCCGCTTCCTCCACATGTCGGGGACCGACTTCCTCTACGAGCCCGAGGTCGCCCTGGCCGAGCGCCTGCTGGCGCTGGCCCCGGTCGCCCCCGGCGGCCGCGCCTTCTTCACCAACTCCGGCGCAGAGGCGATCGAGGGCGCCATCAAGCTGGCCCGCTGGGCGACCGGGCGCCCGCACCTCCTGGCCTTCACCGGCGCCTTCCACGGCCGCACCCTGGGGGCGCTCTCCCTGACCGCGAGCCGGGCCCGGCAGCGGCAGGGCTTCGCGCCCCTGCTGCCCGGGGTCTACCACGCCCCCTTCCCCCCGGCGGGACGGGGGACAACCGCAACCGACGAGACTCTGGAGGCCGTCGCGGAGATCTTCCGCACCCTGGCCGAGCCCGCCAGCTTCGCCGCCGTCTTCGTGGAGCCGATCCAGGGGGAGGGGGGCGTGGTCGTCCCTCCCGATGACTTCCTGCCCCGCCCTCGGGCGCTGACGCGGGAGCACGGGATCTTGCTCGTGGTCGACGAGGTGCAGACCGGCATCGGTCGGACGGGGCGGATGTTCGCGCTCGAGCACGCGGGCGTCGAGGCCGACATCGTCACCGTGGCCAAGGGCCTGGCCTCGGGACTTCCCCTGGGAGCGATCCTGGCCGGCA
This sequence comes from Candidatus Dormiibacterota bacterium, assembly GCA_035653475.1. Taxonomy (GTDB): domain Bacteria; phylum Chloroflexota; class Dormibacteria; order Dormibacterales; family Dormibacteraceae; genus CADDZO01. The sequence goes on from DASRBU010000050.1 coordinate 2,489, forward strand.
GGGAGGTGATGAGCTGGCCTCCCGGTGCTCACGGGACCACCTTCGGCGGCAACCCGGTCTGCTGCGCCGCCGCCCTGGCCACCCTGGACCTGGTCGAAGGCGGGCTGGCCGACAACGCGGCCCGGATGGGGGCGAGGTTGCTCCGGAGGCTGTCCGAGCTGGCGGCCCGGCACCCGGCGACCGTCTCCGAGGCGCGCGGACGGGGGCTGATGGCCGCCATCGAATGCCGCACCCCGGAGCTGGCCCGCAGGGTCGTCGCCGCCGCCTTCGAGCGAGGGCTCCTGGTCCTGCCCGCCGGCGCCAGGGCGGTCCGGCTGACCCCGGCGCTGGTCGTGTCCGGCCACGAGGTCGATCTGGCCCTGGACCTCCTCGAGCAAGCGCTGTCGGCGCTCGAATCGACCCCCGAACCGTCCCCCGCCTGAGGGCACCGGCGGCCCCGGGGACGACCCCGGGCCGGTCCGGCCGGGCCGCGGGGGGCTCGCCGCCGCCCCCGTCCACTCCACCGTCCAGATGGGAGCCGTGGACCGGCGCCGCGCCGGCCGTCCCCTTGCTCGATGGTCGACGATGGGCAACCGAGCAGCACGCTAGGCTGATTCGCATGCTCCGGAGCTTCGCCGCCAAGGGCTTCAAGTCCCTGCACGACGTCCACATCGAGCTCCCCTGGTTCAGCGTCTTCTTCGGTCCCAGCGCGGTGGGCAAGAGCAACCTCCTGGACGCCCTCCAGGTCCTCTCCCGACTGGCCTCCCAGCAGACCATCAGCGACGCGCTTCACGGCCCGGTTCGGGGCTATCCGGCCGAGGCCTTCACCTTCCCCTCCGGCGGCCTCCAGGGCCTCCTCCAGCGCCCCTCGGCCGAGTTCCATCTGGAGGCCAAGATCGAGACCGAGCTCGCGTCCCCCTCGCCGGGCAACGGTCGCGCCTCGCGGCCATCCCGCCACCACCTCCGCTACGCGGTCACCATTCGCATCGAGCCCGCCACCGGCGCCCTGTCGGTTGGGGACGAAGACCTCCGTGAGTTCACCCGGGACTGGCGACAACCGAGGGGTCGCGCGCGAATCGAACGGGAAGGGGATCACCTGGTGGTGAGACGACGTGGCCAAGGTCGACCGGCGCACGAGCAGCTGGGCCTGAACCACACCCAGCTGTCGAACCGACGCTACTCCGGCAAGGTCTTCGCCGAGTACGACCTGGCCCGGGCCGAGCTGTCGAGCTGGAGGTGCTACTACCTGGATCCGCGTGACGCCATGCGCTGGCCCATGCCTCCCATGGAGGTGGACGACATCGGCGTCAGCGGCGAGATGCTGGCACCGTTCCTCTACGGTCTCAAGCAGCGCCATCGAGAGGCGTTCCTCCAGTTCCAGCGGATGGTGCGCAGCGTCATCCCCACCATCGGCGAGGTCGACGTCGACCTCGACGCCCGACGCGGGACTCTGGACGTCCAGATCCGGCAGGCGGGTACCCTCTACTCGTCGCGGGTCATCTCGGAGGGGACGCTCCGTGTTCTGGCCCTCTGCGCCATCGCGGTCAACCCGACGCCGGCGCCGCTGATCGCCTACGAAGAGCCGGAGAACGGCGTCCACCCGGCCCGCCTGGAGCTCGTGGCGGGCATCTTGGCGAGCCTCGCCGCCCGCCGACGGAGCCAGGTGCTGGTCACCACCCACTCCCCGTCGTTCGCCTCGACCGCCCTCCGGCTGGCACGGCAGGGCGATCTGGACGTCGGCCTCTTCAACGTGTCCGTCGAGGCCGGCGCCTCTCGGATCGAGCGCTTCGACGTGGCCGGTTCCCTCTTCGACGACCAGGAGATCAATGAGGCCCTGACCACCCGGGACGAGGCCCAGCTCTTCGAAGCCATGCTCCGCCGGGGCTGGCTCGATGGGTTAGGGCCGATCTCGTCGCCGAGGATGGAGCCCACGAGCGCTTCTGCCCGCCACTGATCGAACGGATCGCGAGAGAGACCGGCCACAAGGTGGAGATCCGCGTCCGGCACAGTGCCGGGGGCATCGGACCGGCGCAGACCGAGCTTCGGGCGTACGTGAGGGCACTGGCCAAAGGCTTGCGACCAGCATCGATGCCGGACCTGCTCTGCGTCGCCATCGCCGCCAACTGTCACGGTCACGCCCGCAGGCGGCGGGAGCTCGAGCGGCACATCGACCCGACGATCGTGCCCCACACCGTCTTCCTCTGCCCGGACCCCCACGTCGAGCGCTGGTACCTGGCTGACCCCTCCGCCTTCGCCCGGGTGGTCGGCGGCGGCACCGGGTACGTTCCCCACAAATGCGAGCGCTCGACCTATAAGCGGTTGTTTCGCGAGGCCGTCCGGGCCGCCGGGCAGGAGCCGAGCCTGGACGGGACCGAGTACGGCACGGAGCTGGTCGAGTGCATGGATCTCTACCAGGCGGGCAAGGCCGTGCCGTCGCTGGGGGCGGCCGTCGAGGACCTCAAGAGGGCGTTCCAGGTCCTCCGGCGGCGATCGTGACCCAGGCCGGCCCCCGGGCCGCGGGCGAGGGTCGCGCTCACCACGGCGCCATGGCGCCTGCGACCCGATCGGGGGACGGTCGTCCCCCGGTGACCATCGCGGCGGACCGAGCCGGTGAGCGCCACGACCTCAGCACCGTCGACCAGCGGGGTGAGGTCGTCTTCCCCATCCGGCCGAGCGCCCTGAGGTCGGCCTGCGCGCGACCCCGGAGTCCGCCCTGCTCCCCAGCCTCCCCGGGGCCGGCCCTGGCCCGGGGCCCGGCCGAGGTCGGCCCCATCCTCGACCCTGCCATCGGCGCGAGCGCCATCGGCCCGCGGCACACCGGGGTGAGAACGGAGCCAGTGCCAGGCGGGAGCGCATTCGGTCCTCCGTGGCTCACCGGCCCGGCCACCACCGACGAGCGCCAGCGGCCGTCGGTTCGTCGCTCCGTCCGCCGAGCCCGGGCTGCCGCCTCGAACGCGGACGGGGCTCGAGCCACCTCCCGGGCGAACCGAGCGGATCGCCGCCCCGACCGAGTCCGCGACGCCCACCGCGATCGCGCCCGCCGGCGTCCGATCGCCCCGGCTCAGTACCAGTCCTCGACCGGCATCGGGACCGCCACCTCGCGGAGGGCGGCGTGCAGGGCCCGGGCGATGAGACGGCCGACCAGGTCGCGGTCCACCCCGCCCTCCTCCACCCAGACCAGGGCGGCGGCCTCGGCGAAGCCCAGCCAGGCCCGCAGCGCGAGCTGGAGCTCGGGTCCTGGGCCGACGACGCCGAGCGCCCGGAGCACCCGCTCCAGCACCGCCCGGCGGAAGTCGGCGACGACGCGGGCGATCTCCGGGTCCGAGCCGATGCCGCCCCGGAGCAGGGCCGAGAAGCCGGCGGCGTGGTCGCGGGCGTAGTCGAGGAACGCGGTCAGCCCCATCCGGAGCTGCTCCGGAGGCGGGAGCGCGGGGTCGGGCTCGGTCAGCCGGCGCATGTCCTCGACCGCGGCCACCAGCACCTCCCGGTAGAAGTCGCGCTTGGTCGGGAAGTAGTGGTAGAGCAGCCCCTTGGAGACGCCGGCGGCGGCGGCCAGCTGGTCCATCGAGACCTCGTCGTAGGGACGCGAGCTGAAGGCGGCGAGACCGATCTCGAGCAGCCTCCGCCGCCGCTCGTCGAACGGGAAGCGGGCTCGTGCGGCCATCGCGTCCAGACTACCCGTGAACCGGCCTCATCCTTATTGACCAGCGGTCAACAGATGGCTACGCTGGGCGCATGTCGACCGGGGAGGGCCGGCTCGCGGCGCTCGCCATCCTGCACCGCTCGCGGCTCCTGCGACCGGCGGGCGGTCCGGCCGGGTTGCTCCGTCTGGCCGGCGTCTTCCGTCGCTGGGGCCTGACCCCGGCCGCGGGCTACGCTGCCCAGGCGGCGCTGCGTCCGTCCGCGCCCGCGCTGGTGGACGAGGCCGGGGCGCTCACCTTCCGGGAGATGGAGGAGCGGACCACCGCCCTGGCCCGCGGCCTGGCCGAACGTGGCGTGGGACCTGGCGTCTCCGTCGCCCTCCTGTGTCGCAACCACCGCGGCTTCGTCGAGGCCAGCGTCGCCACCTGGAAGCTGGGCGCGACCACGGTCTACCTCAACACCTCCTTCGCCGCCCCCGAGCTGGCGGCGGTGCTGGAGCG
>DASRBU010000051.1:0-7206 GCA_035653475.1 Candidatus Dormiibacterota bacterium
AGCCAGGTAGGGACGGCCGGCGGCGTCGAGGCGGACCGGGTAGGTCGGGTGACCGGCCCGGTCACGGGTGGCCCGGGCCGGGTCCAGCAGCAGCAGCGGCGTGTGCACGGTCAGGAGCACGCGCAGGCGCCCGTTCCAGGCACTGGGGACGTGGCGGTCGTGGCCGAGCGGCGGCCGGTCGCACAGAGGGCCCCTCGTCAGCCGCGAGCGATCGAGCAGGGGGATGAAGGTGTAGGGGTTGTGGAAGCCCTGGCTCATGCCTCATCTCCTCGACCCGGCTCCGGGGCGGGAGCCAGCTCCAGCAAGCGTTCCTCGCACACGTAGGCGTTCCCGTGCTCGGGGTCCACGGCCACGTATTCCAGTGCCCGGAGCAGGAGACGCCGGGCGGTGGCGGCGACCGGCACCTCGATCGGCCGCGTTCGGCCCGAGGTCAGCCGGGACCAGCCCGCCCCGGCCGCCCTCTCCAGCTCCCCGAGCAGGAGATAGGTGGTCGGCCCCAGAGGCTCGGCCTCCAGCTCGATCCGCTCCCAACCGGCAAGACCGACACCGGACTCGGAGAGGAGCAGGGCTGTCCCCCCCGCCTCGGTCCGGGTCCAGCGCAGCTCGCGCTCGGGGGTGAAGACGCGGGCGTCGAAGACCCCTTCCAGGTCGAGCGGCCGGCCCCGCGCGTCGGCGGGCCGTGGGGTCCCGGGGGTGTGCGCCTCGACCCGACCCACCAGGTAGTGGTCGGGCGAGGCCAGCAGAGCCACCGCTCCGACCAGCCCGGCGGCGGCGTGGACCTCGGCCAGGGCCGTCCCCAGGCCCAGCCCGGCCCGCGACTCGTAGACCAGGGTCATGGCGTCCGCTCCTCGTCGCCGGCGGGCTCCCCCCGAGACGGAGGGGAGGCCGCCATCTGGCCGGCGAGCCAGCCCTGCCAGGTGCGGCGCAGCTGGCCCAGCTCGGCCGGACTGGCCGATCCCAGGGCGGTGAGCAGGCCCCGGCCGGCGGTCGAGTGGTGGCCGGCGAGCCAGCTCAGCCGCCCCGCTCCCCGGACCTCGATCTCCATTTCCTCCACCTCCAGATCGCCCAGGCCGCGGTTGGTGGCGAAGCCCAGGGGCAGCTCGCCCCGGCTCAGGTCGTCGAGCACTAAGAGCAGCAGGGCCGTGGCCGGCTCCAGCAGCGGGTCCGGCAGCCGCCCTAGATGGACGACGATCTCGATCGGGTCCCACTCCACCCCGTGCGGCTCCAGGACCGAGAAGAGCCGCTCCTCCGCTGCCCCGCCCGTCCAGCGGTCGATGGCCACGTGCACTGCCGGGTCCCAGGCCCGGAGCACGGCCGACCCGTCCAGGACCTGGCGCAGGCCGGGCCCGGGGGCGGACCGCGGCTCCCCCTCCCGCCCCTCGGCCGCCCCGGCATCGGTCGGCTCCAGCCGGCGGGCCGACTCCACGCGGGACCAGAGGTCGGCCTCCACCCGGCTCCGCGAGCGGCAGTCGGCGACCCAGAGCGCGGCCAGGCCGGGCCGTGGCCCCTCCGCCGCCCCGCCGCCGGCGCCCTCGTCCGGGGGCGAGCTTCCGAACACCCAGCTGATCAGCGAATCGGGGAGGAGCCGCCCGGGCAGATCGGCCGAGGCCCGCTTCCCGTCCAGCAGGGTGCACAGGATGCGCTCGGCCCGGGCGCGCAGGGCGCCCTTGATCGAGGACCCGGGCAGCAGCAGCGCCCGCTCGCCGTCCACCACCGTGGTCAAGGGCAGGGAGTCGACGCTCAGGCCCTCGGCACCGGCCCGGACCATGAGCGGGCCCAGGGGGCGCCAGCGGAGTCGGAGGCGAAGCTCGGCCGGCTCCGCCAGGCGGACCTCCGCCGGCGGGACCTCCTCGCTCGGGCGCTCGCCCCGTACCCGCCGGCGCAGGGCGGCCAGCATCGCCTCCCGGCTATCCAGCCGCTCGCGGAGGAGCCGGTCCGAGCCCCGGACCAGCTCCAGGCGGCCCAGCCCTCGGGAGCGAGCGGCCCCCAGCCAGAGCCGATCCGTGCCCAGGCCGGCCCGGATCTCCTGGAGCAGGTCCAGCGCCTCCGCCTCGTGCTCGCGCTCCACCGCGCAGCCCAGCCGGAGCGTGACCACGGTGCCCGCCGGCAGCACCGCCCGCTCGTACTTGAAGCCCCTGGCCGCGGCCCCCGTCACCCGGTCGAGGGCGACCCCGTCCCGGACCTCCTCCATCACCACACCCGGGGGCAGCTCCACGGCGCCGTCCTCGACCCAGATCCGGCTGGCCCAGCCCTGGGTGGGGTCGTCCTCCGGCTGCCAGCCCCAGAGCCGGCGCTCCCGGTCCCGATCGTTCCGGAGCAGGCCCCAGGCCCGCAGGGCGCCGGCCAGGCCGGTCCCGGGCACGTAGGGACGGCCGCGGCCGTCCCGGGCCACGGCCAGGTCCACCCCCCGCTCCTCGGCGCCGGAGCCGACGGCGAGAGCCGTGACCACGCGCAGGCGGGCGCTCAGCTCGTAGCGGCAGGCGACGTCCCTGGTCATCTCAGCCCTCCCCGATCGGATGGTGCCGGGCCGCCTCGTCGATCAGGAGCACCAGCGCCTCCTCCCACAGCTCTCGGCGGAGCCGGGTGGCGCCCTCGGGGGTGAGCGCCGGCCAGCCGTCCGCCTCCAGCAGCTGCCAGACCCGCCCCGGATCGGTGAACAACCGCCGTAGCTCAGCCAGGGCGGTCGTCCCCCACCGTTTCGCCCGCCGCTCGACCGCGGCCAGGGCCTCGAGCCGCTCCACCCGGTCTCGGTCCCGGACCATGATCCGCAGCCTCCCCAGCTGGCTCGGGGTGAGGCCCTGGCCCCAGCCCAGGTTCTCGGCGCGGAACTCGGCCTTGGCCCCCAGGGCCACGGCCGCGGCCTGGATCTGCGAGCGCCAGGCGGCCCGCTCCACCACCTCGGCGAACCCCCGGTCGGCCTCGTCCGGGGAGTCGGGGGGCGGCGGGAGGTCGGGCTCCCCGTCCCGGGGCGGACGGTAGCCCACGGCGGTGGCGAAGAGGAGGGGATCGTCGAAGGCGAGGTCGCCGAACCCCTCCGCCCGCCGCAGCCCGACCCCGGCGGCGAGGCAGCGCACCGCCGCCTCGGGCCGGATCGCGCCCGCGACCTGGTAGCGCACCACCGAGCCGGCCGCGATCGCCACCAGCGAGGACCGGGGCAGCCCCCAGCGCTCCTGCCAGGCGTCGTGGCGGCGGACGCGCAGGCCGACCGGGCCTTCCTGAGACACCGACAGCTCCACCCCCAGCTGGCGGCCGAGCTCCGCGCCCAGGCGCTCGGCCGAGGTCCCGCCCAGGCTCGGGTCGCGCAGGCCGCCTTCCTCCAGCAGCACGTCCGAGAGGCACCAGACCCGCAGCTCTCCGTCCCGGGGGTGGAAGCCGAGGTCGAGCGGGCGCGGCGGCTCCACCCGGACCACGACCCGGCCGAAATCGTCCTTGCGGGAGCCGCCCAGCCGGTGCTCCCCGTCGAGGCGCCGCCACCAGTCGCCCAGCTCCCGAGCCAGGTCGGAGCGCAGCCGCACCGCCGCCGCCAGCCGGCTGCCGGCCTCGATCGCCTGGTAACCGTAGACGCCCCCCGGCCCGGCCGGTCGCTGCTGGGCGTCGGCGATGGTGTTGTGGACGTGGACGGCGGTGGCCAGCGTGCCGTAGGCGATCTCGCCCCGGCCTGCCCACGGCCCCACGTAGCCGGAGCGCGCCGGCTTCAGGCCCGGCTCGGTCGCCCCCGCCCCCCGGAAGGTGCCCCGAGAGCCCGCGCCCTTGGGGCGGAGCAGGGTGAACGGGACCGGCCGGCCCCGGCTCCCATCCAGCTCGGGATGGGCGGGCAGCACCCGGAGGTCGGCACGGGCGATGGCCTGGCGGAGGTCGAACCCGACCGCGGCCGCGGCCGCCTCGACCAGAGGCAACAGCATCCGGCCGGGCAGGTGGTCGAGACCCTCGACCAGGTTGCCCAGCACCCGGGCCCGGGCCACCACCGGGTCGACCAGCTCCAGCCGGAGGGGCACCTCCACCCAGCCGTCCCCGCCGCTCGGCAGCGGCCGTAGCTCGCCCCTGGAGCGCGGCCCGGGAAGGGCGGGGGCCGGAGCCCGGGGCCTCCGCTCCAGGTGCTCGATCAGGGCCAGCTCCTCCTCCGGGTCCATCCCCTCGATCGACCAGCGGCACCGTCCGCTCCCGCGCCGACGGCCGCCGCCCAGGTGGTCGACCAGCCGCAGGCCCGCCACCAGCAGCGCCCAGGCGGCCAGGGCCAGCTCCTCCCCCGACAGCCGGTCGAGGTCGAGGCGACAGCCCTCGGCCCGGAGTCGGCAGCCGCCCCGCGCCATCTCGACGAAACGCAGGTGCCGGTCCAGGGCGCGGCCCGAGGAGGGATCGATGCGGACCCCGGGCCGGACCAGAGTCAACGCCTCCCGCAGCGGTCCGCGGCCGGGCGCGGTCACGGCCCGCCGTAGCCCGGGGGCGAGGCACGCCGGACGCACCGAGAGGGCGGCCGGGCGCGGCCCCCCGGGGCGACGGTCGCCCTCCTCCCCGCTCACCCCCGGCTGGTCTCCGAAGACCGTCTCCAGCAGGGTGACCCAGCCCGACCCGCCCCGGTCGAGGGAGACGGCGACCTGCTCGCAGGCGTCGCGCCAGATGCCGGTCAGGGTCTTGGCCGGGAGGTAGGGAAGCCCGTCCCGGTCCCGGGTCACCAGGCGGTTGACCGACCCGGGCCGGCCGACCCCCGCGCCCACGTGCCAGTCCGACTCCATGGTCACCGCCAGGGTGAACTCAGACCGTGCTCGTGGCGTGCTCATGGTCATTCCCCCAGCTCGCCATCCCAGAGACCGGCCAGGTCCATGGCGTCGAAGAGGGCGGTGGCGTAGGCCGGCTCGTCTTTGGCCCCGGCCCCGTCGGTCGGCTTGGGGAGGGGACGCGCCAGCGAGCGTCCATCGCCCGCGGCCAGCAGCTCCGGCCACAGGTCCCAGCCGGGCCGGACCCGGCGCGCCCGCTCCAGCTCGGCGTCGGCCGCCGTCCGCCCCTCGGCCAGGGCCGCCCGCAGGCGGTGGGCCAGGCTGGAGGAGACCACGGGTCGACCGTCCTCACCGCGACGCAGGGCCCGCACCACCCGGCCCAGCCGCCCCAGGGCGTGGAGTGTTGCCCAGTCCTCGGCCCGATCGCCCTCGGCCGGGCCGAGGACGTAGGGGCCGCCCCAGAGCGCGACCGGATCGGGCCCGTGGGAGCGGCGACGACGACGGATGCGGTCCAGGTCGGCGTCGGTGGTGTCGAGGTGGAGGTGGAGGTCGAGGGCGGAGTGGCCCGGGGCGTGGTGCTTGACCAGCTTGGCGCTCTCGGCCAGCTGCTCGGCCAGGTCGTAGCCGGCGTGGAAGGGGTAGTGGGGCTTGACCAGCGCCACCCCGGCCGAGGCGGTGAGCTGCCGCTCCCCGACCGCCGCCAGCTGCTCGCGCAACTCCTTCTCGCTCTCGGCCTCGAAGCCCCGGAGGTAGGCGATGGTGAAGGCCATGGCCAGGGCGCCGTCGCAGACCACGGTCAGGTCGTCGCCGCCCACGACCAGAGGGACGACGAGGGGCTCGCGGCGCGCGGCCCTCCCCGGCCCGCGCTCCCAGACCTGCACCGCCGCCCTCAGGGCGTGGTCGAAGGCCCGGACCGCGACCCGCTCCAGGCCGGTCGAGACCCGGCGGACGACCTTCACCCGGTCGCCGTTCAGCGGCGCCTGGCCGAGACGGCCGAGCAATGCCCCCAGCCCGTTGCCGTCGGCGTGGACGACCGCCAGCCAGCGCTCCTCGGCCCCCTCGAGCCCGCCCTCCAGCTCGGCCAGCGAGCGGGCCAGGCGGTCTCGGTGCTTGATCCAGCCCTCCGATTGGAGGCGGAGCGAGGTCAGCTTCGAGGCCGCCAGCTTGGCCCGGGCCACCGCCGACAGCGGCTCGGGCGGCTCCTGGCCGAAGGGAACCTCGTAGCCGGCGGCGGGCAGCCCGGTGGTGTGGCAGCGATCGACGATCGGGAGCTGCCGGAAGCGGCTCTCGGGGGCGGGCAGACGGGATCGGACCCGGCTCAGCTCGGCGCCGGCGCGCTGGAAAGCGGCCTGGAACCCCTGCCGGTCCCCCACCTCGACCACCGCCCCAGCCACGGCCAGACCCGGCGCATCACGCAACGCCCGCCGGGTCACCGCCTCGACGATCCGGTGGCCGAGATCGAAATCCTCCGTCAGCAGGCAGGCAGAGCCGGAGGTGGCGGTCACCACCTCGACCCGGTTACCGTCCACGCCCAGGCTGGGATTGAGGGCGGGGTCGCGCAGGCGCTTGGTCCGCTCCTCGACCGAGGGCGCCCAGAGCCGCCGATGGGTGATCCCCTCCACCGTCTCCAGCACCCACTGGCTGCACGAGCGCAGCACCAGCTCGGAGGCGCCGACGTTCTGGCGCAGCCGGTTGCTGGCGAAGATGTAGGCCTGGTTGCCGGAGGTCTCGATGCGGACCAGGGCGGCGTGCATGGTGCTCACGTGGAGATATGGTCGCCGGGCGGCCCCGTGTGACGCGGCCGGGGCCGAGGCGATGGGGACGGTCTCCCTTTGGTCGCGTCACACGGCCGGTCCCGACGACCAGATGGTGGTGTGAGGAACGCGACCGATGGTGGGGCGGCCCTGGAGCGCGGGGTGGGGACCGGTCCCGGAGGAGAAGCCGGGGCTGCCACGGTGGAGGAGGCGATCGGGGTGCTGCGGGGTTGCTGGCGCTCGCTGGGGGTGCGCCGCCTGGCCCTGGAGTGGGAGCTGTCGGGTCCGACCCGGCTGCGGCCCGGCCTGGCCGGTGAGCTGCGCAGCGCCCTGGGGCCGGCCCTGCGCCGGATGGGCGCGGCCGAGGCCTTCTGGGCCGTGCACGGGGCCAGGGGCGTCCCCGCCTTCTGGTTCCTGGGCTGGGATTGCCCTCCGTGGCCGGTAACCGTCGTCCGGGCCGAGGCCATCTGCCTGGGGGCACTGGCCGGGTCCTGGCTGGAACTGGCCGCCGCCCTGGGGCGGCTGCGCCTGACCGCGGTGGGCGGGGGGCTGGTGAGCTGCCGGCGTCTGCGCCTGCGCTGGTTGCCCGGAGCCACAGGGGGGCGCGGCTTCGGCCCACCCCTCCCCGAGCCAGAGCTGGAGCTGCCCGGCGGAGCCTGCCTGGTGGAGGCCGTGACCCCGCTCTGCGTCCGGAGCCAGGGTCATGTCCATCGGGAGCCACCACCGCCGGAGGTCCT
>DASRBU010000052.1:0-3718 GCA_035653475.1 Candidatus Dormiibacterota bacterium
CGGCCCCGGGATCACCGACGACGAGCGCCGCACCATCGCCGAGATGATGGCCAAGGGCACCTACGCCATGATCCTCCTGGCCACCAGGGACCTGGACGGCACCTTCGCACGGCTGGAGGCCAGCGGCGCCGAGGTCGTCCAAGAGCCGGTCGAGCAACCGTACGGGGTGCGCGACTGCGCCTTCCGCGATCCCGCGGGCAACCTGATCCGCATCCAGGAGCTGCGCTGAGCCCCCCGGCGATCGCGCCGGAGGCGGGTAGCCGCACCCGTTCGAGGCACGGAGGTATTTCGCCATGGCCGCCAGGAATCCGGCGAGGAAGACCTCGCCCCGGTCCGCCCGGGAGGGCACGACCGCGACCGGCAGAGGGGCCGGGGGCTTCACCGACGAGGAACGGGCCGCCATGCGGGAGCGCGCCCGTGAGGCGCGCCGCAGGCCGCACGCGGATCCGGCGGAGGGAGAGCGCGAGGTGCTGGCCAGGATCGCCGAGATGCCGGAGCCGGATCGGGTCATGGCCGAGCGGCTCCATGCCATGGTCAAGGCCAGCGCGCCCACCCTCACGCCGAGAACCTGGTACGGGATGCCGGCGTACGCTCGGGAGGGCAAGGTGGTCTGCTTCTTCCAGGGGGCACACAAGTTCAAGACCAGGTACGCGACGCTCGGCTTCAGCGACGCGGCCAACCTGGACGACGGCGACCTGTGGCCGGTCACCTTCGCGCTGAGGAAGCTGACCGCCGCCGAGGAGGCCAGGATCGTGGCCCTGCTGGAGCGGGCGGTCAGTTGAGGGCCGACCCACCGCCGGGCACCGGCCCGAGCCGGATCGATCGCTCCCGACGAGGCGTTTCGATGACGAGGGCATGCGCCTGGGCGCACCCGCCCCGGGCCTCCGGCTGTCGCCTCCTCGGTCGTGGCTGGGACGGGCGAGGCGAGGCGCTGGGGTCGAAGACCGGGCTGCGCGGGGCGATCCCGGAGAGGGGGGCCGGCCGCGGTTCCGGCTGGGTTCCCGGCGGGTCGATTCGAGCCTGGCCGTCGTGGGCGTGGGCTTGCCGGGCCGGCCGCCGAAGCGGCTCGGGCAGGCGATGCCGACCATCGCGGCAGGCACCTGACCCGACCACGCGGCGCTCGGCGGTGCGGGTCGGGACCGGGATCGCCGCCCGCACCCGGGTCGCGAGCCGGAGGAGGTAGGTCTTCCGGGCCACCTGGTGAGCGTCGCGGAGCTCGAGGCTGGGAAGGTCGTCGTGGCGTAGCCCGATCCGGGTGCCGCCCTCCTCGGCGACCAGGGTCACCGTGACCCGGGTGCTTCCGGTGGGCATGGGGCTTCTCCTGGCCGGAGGCCGGATCCGGGCCATGACCCGCTTCGACGACCGGGCGTTGCGTCGGTTCGGGCTGCCCGAGATGATGGCCCCTCAGGGGCGCCGGCAAGGGGGCTGATCCCGGCGCCGTCCTCGGCGCGCGTTCCCCGCCTCGTCGTCGGGCGAACCTCGCCGGCTCCGCGGTCGGCTGCAGCCTGCCCGTCGCGTGCGTCGCGAGCGCGGTCGAGACCAGGACGGCGCGCGGGATGATGGCCGCTTCCCCGGTTGGTCGGGAGACCGTTCCCCGGGCGTCCGGGGGAAGGTCAGTGCCCCGCAGGTCGTGCCGGCACTCGAGAGTCCGGTGCCTGCCCGGCACGGCTCGGTGCGTCTCGGTGACGCAGGAAGCCGGCACCGAGCCCGCCGGTGGGGCCGGGATCGCTCCGTGGTCGGGCTGGACGGTGGAGGTGGGCCGGCCCGTGCTCGCTGACCGGCGAGGGGCGTTCGGTCACCGGCCTGCCACGTGGGCGCCCTGCGCCCCCGAGGCCGGCACCGCGCCCCGGACGGCGAGGTCGTCGGCTTCGGTACCGCCGGTGAGACGATCTCCTCGGGCGCACACCCCGGCAGCCGGGCGACGTCGGCCCAGGCGGCGGCGTCATGATCGAGGTTGGGTGAGATCCCTGGCCAGCCCGGGATGCGCCCCCTCGCCGTGGCTCCCCGCCTCGCGCCTCAGCAGGCGGAGACCTCGACCGGCAGGCCGGCCAGCCGCCACTCGGGCAGCCCCTCCTCCAGCCGACGAGCACGGAAGCCCGCTCGGCACAGGGTCTCGACCGCCTGGGGGGCCAGCACGCAGTACGGGCCGCGGCAGTAGGCAACGATCTCCATCTCGCGCGGCAGCTCCTGGAGCCGCGCGCCGAGCTCGCCGAGGGGGATCGAGAGCGCCCCCGGGATGTGACCGGCCGCGTACTCCTCGGCCGGCCTCACGTCGATGGCCAGGGTCTGGCCGTCCGCGAGCCGGTGCAGCAGCTCCTCGGCACCGATCGGTTCCAGCTGGTCGCGGGCCTCGAAGTACGCGCGTGCCACCTGCTCGACCTCGGCGAGCCGTCCTCGCGCCAGCTCCCGGAGCGCCGTCAGGAAGCGCGTCACGCTGCCGTCGGCCAGCCGGTAGCGCACCCGCTTGCCCTCCCTTCGGCTCTCCACCAGCCGGGCACGGGCCAGCACCTGGAGCTGGGCGGAGGTGTTGCCGAACCCCATCCCGGTCGCCGCCGTCAGCTCCTCGACGCTCCGCTCGGCCTGGGCCAGCAGCTCCAGCAGCTCGATTCGTCTCGGGCTGGAGACCGCCTTCGCCAGCCGGCTGAACTGGGCGTAGAGCGCGTCCTTGGCCTGCCTGCCCGTCACAAGCTTCATTCTATCACTGCAATGTTCTTTGGAATAATTTTGCCAGAGCCATCGCCGCCGGGGGCGGCGTGCCAGGGAGGCACGGTGGAGATCCGATCCCTCCCGTCGAGGCGCTCGGGAGCGCCGTCGATCGTGAGCGGCCACGGCCGGCCCGGACGCTGGGACCCATCTCCAGGACGGGGTCGTGAGGACGAGGTCGTGTCGAGCGGCCGGGAGCCGGCGGCCGTGGCGGGCGTCCGGCCGGGGACCGGCGCGGCCGCCGGTCTCTCCTCCGACCACGAGCCCCGGCGTGTCGGCCGGGAGCGGTGGGTCGGGCCGTGTCGCCTCCGGGTGATGGCCACACCCGGACACGCGCCAGAGCACGTCGGCGACCAGCTCCCCAGCCCCGAGGCGCGCGGGAGGGCGCGCTCCGCCGGCGGCCTCCCCGCCGAGCCCTGGCGCGTCCCCCGGGGGCCGGAGCCCGCCATCCGCCGCGGTCACGCCGGCCGCGGGAGGCTGGGCCCGGGCCCGCTCGTCCGGATCGGCGACGAGCGGATCACGGCCGTCGAGGACGACGGACGGGTCTCCTGGTTCGGGCCGACGGGGTGCTCGCGGTGAGCGGGGCCGCCGGGCGGTGGCCGGAGCCGCGCCAGGGCCTGCGGGCCAACTGGGCGCAGTTCACGCTCCAGATGGCGATCATCTTCTGCGTCGGGCTGACCATCGGCACCGAGCGCACCGTGGGACCGTTGATCGGCAGCTCCGTCTTCCAGGTGCGCTCGTTCACCTACATCGCCTCCTTCGTCATCAGCTTCGGGGTGGTGAAGGCGGTGCTGAACCTGGTCGGGGGGCGGCTCGCCGAGCGCTTGGGACGCCGACCCCTGCTGATCGCCGGCTGGGTGGTCGCCGTCCCCATCCCGCTCCTGATCATCGCGGCGCCCGACTGGAGCTGGGTCGTGGCCGCCAACGTGCTGCTGGGCGTGAACCAGGGCCTGGCCTGGAGCATGAGCGTGAACGCCAAGATCGACCTGGTCGGGTCGGCACGCCGCGGGCTGGC
>DASRBU010000053.1:0-3175 GCA_035653475.1 Candidatus Dormiibacterota bacterium
CCTCCAGGGTGGCCAGGTAGCGGTCCACCAGGGGCTGCACGTAGGCGTTGGCGACCGTGGTCGAGCAGCGCACGTACTCGCCCAGCTCGGGCACCACCTCGGAGGAGAGCGAGACCGGGACCCCGGGCAGCGCCTCCGCCACCAGCTCCCGCGCCCTGAGCTCGTGGGCGGGGTTGCGGTAGGCGTGCAAAAAACAGATCGCCACCGCCTCCACCCCCTCCCGACGCGCCCGCGCCCCCAGCCGACGCACCGCCTCCTCATCGAGCGGGGTGTCGATGTTGCCGTCGGCCAGCACCCGCTCCGGCACCTCCCAGCGGCGCCGTCGGGGCACCAGCGGCTCGGGCAGCTCCAGGAAGAGGTCGTAGAGGTCGTAGCGGTGCTCGCGCCGGATGGCCAGGGTATCCCGGAACCCACGGGTGGTGAGGAGCCCGGTCACCGCCCCCTTGCGCTCGATGAGCGCGTTGGGAACCAGCGTGGTGCCGTGCACCACCTCGGCCACCGCGCTCCCATCCAGGTCCCCGAGCAGCCGCTCCACCCCCTCGGCCACCGCCAGCGAGGGGTCGGCGGGCGTGGTCAGGACCTTGCCCACGCCCGCCACCTGCCCGCCGCGGAGCAGCACCAGGTCGGTGAAGGTGCCTCCGATGTCCACCCCGATGCGGGTGCCGGGCTCAGGCAAGGGCAGGAGTCTCGACCCGGTCCGGGACGCCCGCCCGTGGCCCCGCCAGGGCGTCACTGAACACGAGTCGGCGAAGACGTGCGGGCTCGGCCACGGCTCAGCCCATGAGCATAACCGGTACCCTGCCGGGATGCGTTTCGGCGTCCTCCTGGAATGCGATCGCGACCCCCGGGCGGCGGTGGAGCAGGCGGAGCTGCTGGAGGGGCTCGGCTACGCCTCGGTCTGGGTGGCCGAGCACCACGGAACGGCGGGATACGTGCCTCAGCCCCTCATGGCTCTGGCCACGCTCGCGACCCGCACCCGGCGCCTCCAGCTGGGCACCTACGTGGTCGTGTTACCGCTCTACGATCCGGTGCTGGTGGCCGAGCAGGCGGCCATGGTCGACGCCTTCTCGGGTGGCCGGCTGGTGCTGGGGATGGGTCTGGGCTACGTGCGCGAGGAGTTCGCCGGCCACGGCATCCCCTTCCACCACCGGGTCGGCCGCCTGGAGGAAGCCCTGCCCCTGCTCCGGCGGCTGTTCGCCGGCGAGGCGGTCGAGCACGCCGGCCGCCACTTCCGGATCGCTCACGCCCGCCTCCACCCGGGGCCGGTCCAACCCGGGGGGCCACCGGTCTGGCTCGGCGGCTGGGTGGAGGCGGCGGTGCGCCGGGCAGCCCGGCTCGCCGATGCCTGGATTCCGGGCCCAACCGGCGACCTGGCCACGCTGCGCGCCGGCTTCGACGTCTACGACGACGAGCGGCGCCGGCTCGGACGTCCCCTGCCGGCCGGGCGCGTGGCCTGCCGGGAGTTCTTCTGCGCGCCGGGCTCCGAGCAGGCGCGCCGCCTGGGCGGTGCCGCCCTCCACCGCTTCTACCTGGACACCTACCTGCGCTGGCCGCATCCGGTGCTGGGCGGCCCCGGCCGGCCCGGGTACGAGGAGCTGGCCCGGGACCGCTTCCTGGTCGGCGACCCCGAGGAGTGCGCCGAGGGGGTGGCCCGGCTGGCCGAGCTGGGCGTCGACCACCTCATCCTCCGGGCTCAGGCGCCCGGGCTTGCCCCGGCCCAGGCGATCGGGTCCTTGCGACTGTTCGCCGAGCGGGTGATGCCGCGCTTTACCGTATAGGCATGGGACTCAGGGGAGGAGGCGTGCTGGCCATGTGGTGGGACGCCGATCCAGCCGGCGACGCCGACATGAACGAGTGGCACGCGCGCGAGCACTTCCCGGAACGGCTCGGCATCCCCGGCTTCCTCCGCGGCCGGCGCTTCACCGGGGGCGGGCATCCCACCTACTTCACCCTCTACGAGGCCGAGGGGGTCGAGGTCTTCGGCCATCCCGCCTACCTGGAGCGGCTCAACCATCCCACCGACTGGACCCGGCGGGCGCTGGCCAGCTTCCGCAACATGAAGCGCACCGCCTACCGGGTGGTGGCGGCCCGGGGCGTCACCGACGGCGGGGTGATGGCCACCCTGGAGCTGCAGCCGGCCGATCCGGGGCGACTGCGGGAGTGGCTCCGGGCCGAGGCCCTGCCCGCCCTGGTCGAGCGCCAGGGCGTCGTCGCCGCCCACCTCTGCGAGCCCGACTACGAGCGCACCACGGTCGACACCGAGGAGAAGAAGCTGCGCTCCCAGCCGGACGCCCTGGCCGGCTGGTTGCTGCTGGTGGAGGGCATCGACCCGGACCTGGTCTGGTCCGCCCTCGTCCCCCTGCAGGGAGGCGAGCTGGCCCGCCACGGAGCCTCGGACGAGCTCCTGCTCCGGCTCTACCGCCTCGCCTTCGCCCTCGATCGCCCGGCGCTCAGGGGCGGGCGCTGAGCCGGCGGGCCCTGCCCGCCCCTGCCTGGTGGCGGACAGGGCCCGTGGCCGGGCGAGGGTGCGGTCGGGGGCCGGGATGGCTCCCGAGATCGCAGGCCGGGGGAGGCGGAGCCCCGGGGAGCGTGGGCGTGCCGGGCACGCCGGACCACCGAACGCGGAGCCGAGGCGTGCCGACGTGACTCAGGTTCGGGTGCTCTGGCGATACGCCCGAGCCAGTGGTACGTGCTCGATGTCCGCGAGGAGGGTCCAGCAGCGGACCTCGGCGTGGGGTCCGCGGACGGGGGGCGAGCCCCTGCCTCGGCCGGGAAGCCGTCGGCCCGCCGAGCGGACGAGGCGGCGGCCGAGGACCTGCGGACGGGTGCCGACCGGCGGGTCGAGCGGCTGGTCCCGGCCCGGGGCGGGGACGGCATCGCTCGTCCGCAAGTCCTCGGCGCCGGCCCGGGCCTGGACGAGGGGACGTGGTTCCGGGAGGAAGGCCGAACCCGCCACCCACCTACGCGGGAAAGGGGCGCGGCTTCGACGTGCCCGGCGGTGGCTGGGTCGGCCTGCGGCCGATATCGGAGTCCGATGGCAGCCCCGCCAGCGATGTCAACATCCCCGGTATCCCACAGGACGTGATCAACAAGATTCACTTCCCATAGGTCATGAGCGAGATCGAGATCGACCTGCTGCGCTGGACGCGGTTCCGCTGCTCCATGTTCTCGAGTT
>DASRBU010000054.1:0-3910 GCA_035653475.1 Candidatus Dormiibacterota bacterium
GCCTGCTGGTAGAGCGGTAGGGCGCCGTCGCCGGCCGTGACCGCCGCCCGCTCCACCAGGCGCGGAACCGGGGCCGGGCAGGAGGACCCGGCCCCGGCCAGCGGCACGGCCGTGCACGTGGGATGGGAGTCGAACCACGCCTGAGGGCTGTCGTAGGGCGCCGTCCAGGTCTCCAGGGAGAGGGCGGCACGACCCTGAGATGCGCCCACGGGGGCCGGGGCGGCGGTCACCTCCACCCCCAGCGCCGATCGCCACTGGGCGACCAGCTCATGCGCGACACGGGCGCTGCGATCGTCCGGAGGATAGGTCAGCAGGAGCCCGTTGAACCTGGCCGGACCGCCCGCCTCGGCCAGCAGCCTGCGGGCCCGGGCGGGGTCGGCGTGGGCGTAGGGGTCCCTTTCCAGATGGCCGCGGAGCATGGGGGGGATGGGCCCTCCCGTGGCCGGGACGCAGGTGAGGGAGCCGGAGCAGGCGGCATCGGCCAGCTGCTCCCGGTCGGTGGCGAGATCGAACGCCTCCCGCGCCGCCAGGCCGGGCTCCTGGGCGGCCTCCGCGGTGGTCGCCACGGGAACGGCCGCGGCCCCCGTTCCGCCGGCGAAGGGGCCATCGGTGAGGTCGAAGGCGAGGGCGATGGTGACGGCGGCGGGCTCCTGGTGGAGCTCCTGACGCAGGTCCGGCCGGCCGGCGTAGCGCGCCAGGTCGACCGGATCGATGGGCTGGGCGGCCTCGCCCACCAGGGCGTAGGTGCCCTCCTCGAACCGGCGCACCTGGGTGGTGGGCGCGACGCCGAGGTCGACCACCACCTTCTGCAGCACCCCGTTCGAGCCTCCCCACCAGTCGGTCACGGGGGTGAACCACAGGGAGCGGCCGGGGCGGACCCCGGCCAGACGGTAGGGGCCGGTTCCCACGCAGGTGGCCGGGCTGGCGGCCCAGCCGGAGCCGTCCGGGTCTCGGCTGGCGGCGAGCACGAGCGGATCCACCACGCTGGTAGGCCCGGGGACGGCGAGCTGGCCGAGCCAGTAGCCGGCCGGCCGTACCAGGTGGGCCACCAGCGTGAAAGCGTCCGGTGCGGAGAGGCCGGCGATGGCGGCGGCCTTCCCCTGCTCCACCTGGGTGGCGCCCTGGATCAGCTCCAGGGCGCTCAGATCGGCGGCGTGGATCCGAAGGGCCCGGGTCCAGGACCAGATCCAGTCCTGGGCCGTGACCGGATCGCCGTTGGAGAACCTGACCGCCGGGTTGAGGTGAAAGGTGTAGGTCAGGCCGTCGGGCGAGACGTCGGGCATGCCCTGGGCGGCGTCGGGCACGATCCTCAGGTGCTCGTCCCAGCGATAGAGGCCGTCGAACAGGTTCTGGACCAGCGAGATGGTGGTCGGATCGTCGGCCCGCGCCGGGTCGAGGTCCAGGCTCGGTTGGGCGACGCCGAAGCGCAGAACCTGCGCGCCGGGTGGGGCGAGCGGCTGGGCGGGGCTCCCCACCACGGCCGAGCCGCCGCAGGCGGTGATCGCCAGCGCACCGAGGAGCGCACCGACCAGAGCTTGGATCGGGACCTTTTGCATGGGAACGCTGACTATTCTCGGCCTGGCCTGCCCGGCGCTGCGGGTGGAGAGCCGGCCAGGGCCGGTGACCGCCCGGCCGCTAGAATTGGCAGCACGCGGGCGGCTAGCTCAGCGGGAGAGCGCTTGCTTCACACGCAAGAGGTCGCTGGTTCGATCCCAGCGCCGCCCACCAGCCGGCTCCGGCCGAGTTCGGGCCCAGCCACTCCCGGCCCCGCTCCGACCGCCGCTCCATCTCGGTCCAGGAGGCCGAGGCAGGTGGTGCTGATACCGCGACCGTACTTGCCCAGGGCCGACCATCCGGGCAGGATGGGTGTCCCCTCGATGGATGGGGTGACCGCGCAAGACGACCTGGGGCGCTGGGGCGAGGCCTGCCTCGCCTTCCCCGCCCGCTCCGCCGACGGTTCGCCCGGCGGGAATCCCGCCAGCAGGCGGCCGAGCACCGGTGGAGCGCGAGAACGGCTGGCAGGTGGCCGAGGCGATGGGGGAGGTCACCCCGGACCGCCGACAGCGGCTGCTCTCCCGGGTCGACGGGGAGGTCGATGCCGCCCGGGACCGCCGGCGGGCCTTCGGGTGCGAGACCTTCGGTGACCCGGAGGGGATCGGCATCCTGGAGGAGAGCGGCTTCCTGCGCTCCGTCGCGGGAAGGGGAGACCGGGCTGGGCCAGGAGGAGGTCCGGCACTGGCCGAGCTGGTGCCGCCATCGCACCCGGTCCCTGCTGGCCCCTGCCTGGCTGGCCTCGATCCCAAGCCAGGCCGAGGCGGCGCAAGCAGGGGCGGTCCTTTCGGGCCTGGCCAGGGGTGCCCGAGGTGCGCCGGCTGCTGGCGGTGGCGCTGCCGCTGCCCCCTCGCCGGCGCCTGGCGTGGTCGTGGTGGAGGCGTGCCAAGCGCTGGCAAGCGCACGGGCAGCGCCACCCGTGCCCTCCAAGGCCGGCACGAGAGCTCATGCGTCACAACTACGGTCGTAGTATCAGAACGATCCACTTGACCAGCCCTGGCCCCACCGTGGCCGGTTGCCATGGCTGCTCCGTCCACCTCAAACCGTGCATGCGCTTCTGCCGCACACAGCTCCCCGGTGTTCTTCACCGACGGCGTTCGGCCGCGACTGTCCGCCAGGCCCGGCTGGGCCTGGAGGTAACGACGAGTCCGTCGAGGGTGATCAGGCCGAGCTGGTCTGGTGTCCGCGGAACCCACTGGAGGCCCACCGCCGGTTGCGGCGCTGGGGATCCCCGGTGATGATCCCGAGGCGGCCATGACGGAATCCGCGACGACTCAGCCAGGCGTCCCCAGGTCAGCCCGCTCGCCGGGATCACGGCGGAGATCGACGACGTCTGCGAGCGGGTTCAAGTCCTCGTCAAGGGAGATGAGCGGGACGTGCAGCGCCTTAGCGGTCGCCGCGATGAGGAGGTCCATGGAACGCCGCCGTGGGTGGAGGCCCCGAGCCACACAGATGTGAGTCAGCTCTCCCCAGATGCGGGCAATCTCGGCGTCCACCGGTATGGGGTCGAACTCGACCTCGACAACTCCCAGTCTCTGCGCGCGATGGGCTCGTTCCAAGGGGTCCTTGGCGAGGAGCAGGCCGAAAGTGAAGCTCGGCCAGAGACACCACGCTGATCGCGGCCTCCTCTGGCAGAAGGCCAGGATCGTCGCTGATCAAGACCGACGTATCGAGGAGAGCTCTCATCTGGTGTCAAAGGGATCCTGAAGCGTGCTCGGAAAGCGGCGGACGTCTTCGAGCAGTGTCGGTGTCGCTGGCCGAGCCATCAGCGCTCGGAGTCGGTCGCGCGCTACCCACCGCTGTCGCCGCTGGGGGCCAAGACGGGCGACCGCCCTTCCGCCGACCGTGATCACGAACTCCTCGCCGTGCTCGGCACGACGCAGCACCTCAGAGATGCGGTTGCGGAGCTCGCGCTGCGGAATGGTCACCATGGGTACATAGGAGCAAAACTTCTACGGATCAGCGGGCAGATGATGATATACGCCCCGATCCTCGCCGGCGTCGGGTTGATAGCTCCGCCGCCGGTACCCCACGAAGGGGCTCCCCATGGAAATGCGTTCCAATGGGTCTTCAGCCTGCCTTGTGGAGTCCCCTGGGGTGGCCGTCGTCTCGTCCTCTTTCGTTGGTGGAATCTCCAGAGGATGAGCGGTAGCCATCGCCATCCCAGCGGGCTGGTCCACCCTCTCCTCCTCCACTCCACCACGTCCATGGACGCTAACGGGCGACCAGGAGGACGGTGATCCGCTTCCGCCGTTGGTCGACCTCGAAGGTCACCCGCCACGGGATCCCCTCGACGCGGAGGCGGTAGCGCCTGGGGTTGCCCTCCAGGCGAGGCACGTTCCCTCGGGAGCACACGGAT
>DASRBU010000055.1:0-4845 GCA_035653475.1 Candidatus Dormiibacterota bacterium
ATCCGTGTGCTCCCGAGGGAACGTGCCTCGCCTGGAGGGCAACCCCAGGCGCTACCGCCTCCGCGTCGAGGGGATCCCGTGGCGGGTGACCTTCGAGGTCGACCAACGGCGGAAGCGGATCACCGTCCTCCTGGTCGCCCGACGGGCGGTGGTCTAGAGCGGCTCCCCCGGAGGTAGCGCACCGGTCCCCATGACCTTCCGGGACCTGCTCGATCCCATAGGGCCGGTGAGCGGGCCGGGCGGACGCCTCCCCTGGCCAGCTGTCGGCCACCTCCGATCGCCTGGACCGGCTGGAGCAAGCGGTCCGTCAGCTGTCGGACGAGATCGGCCGGGGCGACGCCGCGGCGAAACCTCGCCGCTCGACGGCCGGCTGAGCCCGGCCTCGGAGGACAGCGAGCAGCGGAGCCGGCGGGGCCCTCAGGCGCCGCCTGCGGCCATGAGGCGCTCGTCCAGCCCCTTCACCGCCGGGGCCGACGCCCAGGCCGAGAGGTACCGCTCGCGGACGCCTCGAATCCGGCGCACGCGTATCGCCTGGCCGTTCCCCACCGCCAGCTCCAACGCCTCCCCCAGGGACGAGCAGGCGCCCTCCACCTCGCCCTGCTGGGCCAGGGCGGCGGCGAGGTCCGCGAGCTGGCCACACCGCTCGGAGACCGCCGAGGCCGGCGTCGTGGCCAGGGTCTCCCGCAGGATCGACTCGGCCTCGGGCTTGCCCAACAGCATGGCGCACAGCCCCTCGTAGCGGCGGACGTCCAGGCCGGCACCGAAGAAGCGGTCCTCCCCGGCCTGCCCGTTCGCGACCCGGCGAGCCGCGAGCGCCAGGTCGTTGTCGGCCGCCGCCTCCTCACCGCGCGCCGCGTGCTCCTCGGCGCGACGGACCAACACCGCGGCGTGAAGATAGGGGGTGGGCGCTGACCGCGCCGCCGCCTCGGCCTCGTCCAGGAGTGCGATCGCGTCTCCCTTCCCCCGCTTGGTGGCCGGGTAGGGCACCCCCGAGCTCGCCGGCACCGAGACCAGCGAGCTCTCCAGGCCCAGTGCGTAGGCGTTCAGCTCCTGGTCTCCGGACTCGCGCGCCAGGTAGCGGGCGAAGGCGTAGCAGGACTCGGCCTGACGTCGGTCCTCCACCCGGAAGGACAGCCCCCCGACCAGCACCGCCGTCTCCCCGGCGATCGACTGGAGCTCCCTTCGGGCCCCTGTCTGGAGGCCTCCGGCCGCGAGCAGCCCGGTCAAGACGGCCAGGTGGGTACGGACCGCGTAGAGGAGGTCATGGGGCGAGGCCTCCTCCACGCGACGTGCGTAGCGCCGCGTGATCGACCGGAGGTCGTCCAGGGCGCCCACGTCGACCCGCTGGGTCAGCAACATGCTCGCCAGGCGCTCGACGTCGACCGCCTGGGCGCCGGCGCCGAGCGTCAGCAGCGTCAGGGCGAGGAACTCTCGCCGCTTCACCTCGTCGCCATCATACTGCCGATCTTCGTCCCGCCAACCGTTGAGGGACGAGACGCCGCCGAGCAGGTGAGCGAGCCGGCCAGCGAGCCATCGCGGGTCGTCCAGTGCCGCCATCAGCTCGTCGAGCCGGCGCTCGAGCCGCTCCAGCCGGCGGACGAGCGAGCGACGGCCGAGCAGCACTTCCACCGGGACCCCAGCCACCGAGGCCGCCTGCAGCAGCGTCGCGGCGGGCAAGGGCTCACGGCCGGCCTCCCAGTCGGCGAGACGCTCGGCGGTGACCGACAACCGGCGGGCGAACCGTCGCAGGTCCAGGCCCAGCAGGTGCCGGGCGCGCAGTAGGGCCGTCAGCACCTGCTGTTGGAACGGGTCACCGCCCAGATCGGATGGCAGCGTCACCACTCGCCCCATGGCCTTCCCCTAGCCATCCGTGCCCCTCCCCATGACGCAGCTCTTTGGGCATCGTATCGCCATGCGACGCGCCGTGGAATGTCAATCGTGAAGGGCGAGGTCTACTCCCGGAGGGCGGCCAGGACCAGGCTCGCCGTGTCCTGGGGCCGCAGATGGCCGTAGATCCGGTCGATGAGCACGGCCGAGGAATGGCCCACGTAGCGGCGGATGACGGTGGCGTCGATGCCCTTGCGCACCAGCTTCGAGATGTAGGTGTGCCGGAAGAGGTGAGGGTGGACGGGGCGGCCGAGCGCGCTCCGGCCGAGGAAACGGATCATCTGCTGCACCCCCGATATAGTCAGGGGCTCGTAGCGCCCGGTCCGCCGGTCCCGGCGGCTGGACAGCCAGAGCCGGTCGCTCTGGGCCTCGACCGGCCTGGAGCGGGCGAACGCGCGCAGCCGCCGGTGCAGGTCGGGCGGGATGGGAACGAAGCGCTCCCGGTCCCCCTTCCCGATCACCCTGATCCCGACCTGGCGCTCGCGCCGGCCGTCCAGGAGCATCACCTCCTGCTCCACCAGGTCCTGGACCCGGAGCCCGATCAGCTCGCTCACCCGGATGCCGGACTGGGCCAGCAACTGCACGATCAGGGCGTCCCGAGGCCGCGCCAGCTCGACCATGGTCCGGACCTCGGCGTCGGTCAGGATCTCGACCTCCCGCTCGGGCAGCCGGGGCCGGTGGGCCCGGCCGCTGGCCGGCTCGCCCTCCCTGCGCAGCCAGGCCAGGAAGGCGTTAGTGGTCTTCACGTAGCTGGCGATGGTGTGGGGGGAGAGCGGCCCCCGAGGCCCGGTGCGGGCCCGCAGATCGGTCACGAAGCGGTTCATCTGCCGCTGATCGAGCTGGGCGGGGTCGGTGACGCCCGCCTCCCTGCACCAGGGCAGGAAAACCCGCTCCAGCCGCTGGCGCAGGTCACCTTCGATGGTCCTGGGGCTCAGGCCCGCCGCCTGGCGGTCCTCCAGGTAGTCGCGCACCAGCTGCTCCAGTCTGGAGCCGCTCGACCGGGGGTCAGGGCCGCTCGACGAAGCGCGCTGCGAAGGCATGGGTCCCTCCTGCCGCGCCGGAGCCCTCGAAGGGGCGTCCCGGCCTAAGCGCTCGCGGACAGGACCCGGATGGCGAGCGACCTTGGAGCAGGATTCTACACAAATCGCCTGCTCACAGCGTATGCCTCGGTCTCCTGGGCCGGGATGGCGCGCAGGTTGAACCAGGGCTGGAGACCGCCTGGTCCGAGTTCCGGCCGAACTCGGCCGGAGCTGGGAGGAGCCTGGCTGGTGCCCCGCGAGGGATTCGAACCCCCGACCTACTGCTTAGAAGGCAGCTGCTCTGTCCACTGAGCTAGCGGGGCAGCCCGTGCCGGCCGGGCGAGGAGAATGCCCTCGTTCGGCCGACAAGACTACACGACGGGCGAGACCGCCGAGACCCGGGTCCCGGCGAGTTCGAACCGTCGTCGCCCCGAACCGGTACGCACCGTCCTCCTCTCGGATCGGGCGTCGGCACGCCTTGGGGACGTCCGAGGGACTACGATATGCCGCCGAATGGCGAGCGGTCCGTCCAGCCAACCACCTCCGGTGCTGCCACCGGCCCCGGCCGGGCCGGAGCCCCTGTTCCGCGCCCGCGGCCTCGCGGCGTTGATCGCCGCCCTCGACGACGCCGTGATCACCCACCGCGGGCCGGACGGCGACGCGATCGTGGTCGTGGTCGGGGGACGGGTCTTCGACGCCATCGCCGAGCTGCCACAGGGCCCTCCGCTGGTCGGGTTGGAGGCGCTGAACGCGATCGAGGCGACCGAGGGCTCCGGCACCCGGGCGGCGACCCTGGACCGGCGCCTGGCGCTGGTGCTCCCCACCTACTGGCGTGAGCCGGACCGGCTGCCGCCGATCTCGGGCCGCTGGGCGGACCTGCGGGGCGTGGCCGAGGCCGTCGTGCGCCGCTCGCGCCGGGGGGTGGTCGTGCTGACCTCGCGCTCCGACACGGGCGTGATCTTCTTCGACGACGAGGGGCTGGTCGCCGCCTACAGCCGCCGGCATCCGGAGCCGGGGCCGCTGGACTCGCTCCACGAGCTGTTGGCGGAGGCGGACACGACGCTGCAGGCGCGGATCGTCGACCCAGCCGCACCGGCGCCTCAGGTGGAGGTACCGCACCGCCACGTCCGCCACCAGGACTTCGGCCGCGAGGAGCCGATCGCGGCCCTGCCCGACCCCGCCGAGCGCTGCCGGAGCCAGATCGTGGACATGGTGGAGAACGTCCTCCACCTCCACGCCGAGCCGGTCGTGACCAGGTTCCGAAGCGCGCCCGCCACCCCTTCAGGGTTGATGATGGCCGCGGACGAGGTGCGCCGGCTTCGATTGCGACTGGTGAGCCCGGCCACGATGGATCGGATCGCCGACCAGGCAGAGGAGATCGTCCGCTCCATGTCCCGGAGGGCGTGAGCGGACCGAGCATCGTCCGTGTGATGTCCGCGAGGAGCTTCCATGCTTCTCACGTGTCCAGCACGCCCGGTTCTCCCCGTCGATGGAGCCGGAGGCCCGGCGGCCAGGCCATGGTCGAGTTCGCGATGGTGGCAGGGGTCTTTCTGCTCCTGCTGCTGACCGCGGTATCCGCATCCATCTATACGATCCAGCGCTCCGCGGCGGTGACCGCGGTGGCCGCGGCCGCCCGGGTGGCGGCCGGCGGCAGTCGAGGGGCGACCGGGGCCAACACCCCTGATCTCGTCGACGCCCTGCCCACCGCGGTGCGGATGATGAGCCGGGTCATGGTCGGCACTCGCCTCCGCCAGCTGCCACCGCCCTCGCCATGCCCCCCTCTGTCCTCGATTCCGGCCCGCGAGGTGGACGTGTGCGCGACCACCACCGGCGACATGGTGGTGGTTCGGGTGCGAGGCCGCCCGGCCGGCCCCCTTTCCCTCGCCGGCCTCGACTGGTCGCTGGACGTGGTGGCGCGGGCACACGCCGTGACCTTCGC
>DASRBU010000056.1:0-3409 GCA_035653475.1 Candidatus Dormiibacterota bacterium
GAGCTCGCGGGCGATGGCGATGGGGTGCCAGTAGCGGCGGAGCAGCTCCCCGGCGGGGGTGCCGGGGCCGACGCGGGTCAAGCGCTCGTTCTCCTCACGGGTCAGCACCATGGCGCCTCCTTTCCCTTCACGCCTCTGCGACCCGTCACCTAATCATATCCGCTGCTAAAGGCGGATCAAGCGGGCGCCGACCGGCCCTGATCCTGCACGCCTGGTAGCCGTATTATGATGGGCAGGCGAGGACCGCTCGGGACCTGGGCGAGGGGGCGCATCATGGAGCGGCCAGGTGAGGGGGCTGCGCAGGCCTCGCGGCACACGCTCCTGTCCCTCCATCTACCGGCGTTCATCCTCGCTTTGGGTACCGGCATCGCCGCTCCGGCTCTCCCGGTCTACGCGCGGTCCTTCGATATCAGCTTCGGTCTCGCCTCGCTGGTCGTCATCGTCTACCTGCTGGGCTCCCTGGTGTCCACGATCCCGACCGGGTATCTCATCGACCGGGTCGGGCGGCGCAGGGTGGTCCTGGCGGGACCGCTCCTGACGGCCCTCGCCTCCTTCCTCGTGGCGACGGCGCACTCGTTCCCCGAGCTCTTGCTCTATCGCTTCCTGGGCGGCTGTGGCTCCCAGATGTGGATGCTGGCCCGGCTGGCGATCATCGCCGACACCGGCGGCGAGCACCGCGGACGCCAGATCACAGGCATGTTCGGTATGGACGCGATCGGCCGGCTCCTCGGCCCCGCGCTGGGCGGCGTCGTGGCCGCTGGCTGGGGCATTACCGTGCCGTTCATCCTGCACGGGCTGGTCGCGCTGCTCGCCTTGATCCCTAGCGTCAGTCTGGTCCCGGAGACGCGGCCAAGGGCGCGCTTCAGCCCGGCCGGCGCCTCGGGCCCAGAGAGCCGGGCCGCGCGCGTTGCGTGGGCCGAGTTCTTGGCACGGCCCCTGCTCATCCTCCTCGCGGCGCAGCTCTTCTCCTCGCTGACCCGCGGGAGCCTCTTCAGCGGCACGCTGGACCTGTACGCCGTCTACGCCTACGCGGTGGGGCCCGAGACCATCGGCCTCCTGAGCGCGGTGGGCAGCGCGCTGGGCATCCCGCTCACCTTCGCTTCCGGCCACCTGATGGACCGATTCGGGCGGAAGGCGACGGTGGTGCCGGGCCTCGCGGCGCTGGGCGCCGGCCTGAGCTTCCTGGCCCTAACGGCCTACAGCCGCTGGCCCTTCTGGACCTACGTGGTGGGCTTCCTCTGGGTCCGCCTAGCCCTTAGCACGACCTCGGGCTCGATGCAGGTGCTGGCGTCGGATGTCGCGCCCGCGCATGCCCGCGGGCAGTTCTTCGGCTTGTGGCGTTTCATCGGGGAGATCGGGACGTTCGTGAGCCCGGTCGCGTTCGCCGGGCTGTCGGAGTGGCTCGGCTTTGCGGCATCGTTTCTCTTCCTGAGCGCCACCGGGGTATCGGCCGCGCTGCTGCTCGGCACCCAGGTGCGCGAGACCCTGTTCCGAAGGGAGGCTCCTGCAACATGAGCGCTGAAGAACGCGCCGAGGTTAAGCGCCAGGTGGCGGTGGCCAACCGCGTGCTCGCCGAGCTGGGGCTGGCGACGGGAGTGCTCGCCTCGCTCGGGCACGCCAGCATGCGCCTGCCGTCGGAGCCGGACAAGTTCGTAGTCAAGGGGCGCGGCTATGCCATCGACGCCCTGGCGCGGATGCGACCCGAGGACATGGTGGTTTGCGACCTAGACGGCTATCTCGTGGATGGGCCCCCGGGCGTGAGCCAGTGCTTCGAGGTCAAGATGCACTCCTGCATCTACCGCGCCCGGCCCGACGTCCAGTCGGTTGTCCACGTCCACCCGCGCTTCGTGGTGGTGATGAGTGTGCTTGAGGCGCCGCTCGTTCCGATGTGCCAGGAGGGCATCGATCTCGTGCGGCACCCGCTGCCCGTGTATCCCCACGTCAAGACCATCCACTCGGAGGAGGAGGGGCAGGAGGTGGCGCGCCTGCTCGGGAACCACAAGGCGATCATCCTCCGCGGCCACGGGGCCACGACGACGGGCAGCACGCTGGCCGAGGCGGTGATGAACATGCTCTTCCTGGAAGAGCAGGCGAAGATGAACTGGTACGCCTACTGCGCCGCGGGGCCTCAGCACCCCCGCATCTCGGACGCGCTCATCGAGGAGATCCACAACCGGCCACGGCTGGAGGAGCTGCCCCACTTCCAGGGAGTGCTGACCGGACAGCGGGAAGTCGGCCTGAGCGGCGTGTGGAAGCACTACGCCGACCTGGTCTCGCGGGACCTGTAGGCGCCCTCGCCGGCGGCTGCGGTCCGGAGAGGTCCGCCGCTGCCGGCCCATAGGCACACCCGAGCGGTGGGACACCGCTGCGCCGGCGCCCCACCGCTCAGCGCTTGCATTTCAGGACCGTGCGCGCGCCTCGCGGCCGAGGCCATGGCCCCGCCGGGCGCCCGGACTAGTAGCTCCGGCTGGTGAGGCGCTCCTCGGTCTCGCGCACGGTGACCGTTGGCGTCGCGATGCCCGCCGGGTGCGACGCGGTCCACACGCCCTGGCCGGGGCCGGCCAGGTTGGTGTCGATCATCGGGTGGTGGGGGTCGCGGATCACCCCCATGGGGTCGAGGCCCTGCTGCACCCGCTCCATCTGCTCCTTCATCAGCTTGCGCAGCAGGTGGATGCCGCGGTCGGAGTAGCTCAGGTGCTCCTGCGTCCGGTCGGCGATCGGCCCCTGCGTCTCCCAGGCCATGTGGTCCTGGGCTAGCACGGACTGCAGGGTGTAGCGCGCCTCAGGGTACAGCGCGTCCGGGGGCTGCTTGTACGGCTCACGGTACTCGACCGGGATCTCGTCATCCGCTTGCTCGACCTCGCGCCCGTCCGGCGTGGGCTCGAAGATGATGTGCACGTGCCAGGTATGGGTGTCATCGATGGGCACCCGGATCTGCGTCGAGGGCCCTTGGCGCAACATGTTGGGGAAGATAAGCGGGTGCTCCTCGACCAGGCCGTTCTTGTAGACCCGCTTCTTCATGATGCCGTAGGGGACGAGGTAGAAGTCGGTGCTGGCCACGTCGTCGATGAAGCCGCGCGTGGTGTTCACCGGCTGCTTGCCCCGGCCGATGTACTCCTGGTGCAGGATCTGGAGATGGTCCGGATCCACCGAGTTTTCCATGGCCTGGAACCAGTTGCAGTCCAGGCGCGGGTGCACGACGATCCGCCGCCGGCCATCCTTGCGCACGAAGGTGTCGTAGGGTGGGATGACGGGTGGGGGTGGCGGGCCGAGGTACGCCCAGTAGAGCCCCAGGAACTGCTGCACCGGGTATGCCCGCTGCTTGACATGCCGGATGATCGCCTCGTTCCGCTCTGGCGGCGTCTCCAGGATGTTGCCCGCGGTGTCGTACAGCCAGCCGTGATAGGCG
>DASRBU010000057.1:0-2782 GCA_035653475.1 Candidatus Dormiibacterota bacterium
CCGATCCGCCGACTCGAGCATGCGTGCATACCCTACCACCGAACCCGGTCCCGGTCCCGGTCAGGCCGCGGACGACT
This sequence comes from Candidatus Dormiibacterota bacterium, assembly GCA_035653475.1. Lineage (GTDB taxonomy): Bacteria > Chloroflexota > Dormibacteria > Dormibacterales > Dormibacteraceae > CADDZO01. The sequence continues at coordinate 78 of DASRBU010000057.1, forward strand.
CGTCCGAGCCCTCGGACGCCCCGCCCGTCGCCCGGCTCCGGACGGCCAGCAGGGCCAGCCCGGCCAGCGAGCAGGCGCCCAGGACCGCCCAGCTCAGGGGAGGACCCAGGGCCGCGCCGACCAGCGGCCCCAGGGCCGATCCGCTCGAGTAGCCGGCGAAGGTGAGGCCGATGGCCGAGCTGGGGGCGTCCGGCGCCGCCTGGGTCCCCAGGCGGGAGATGGCACCGGCCGGCCCGCCGAAGCCGAGGCCGGCCACCAGGCTGCTGGGGATGAGCGCCGCCGGGGCCGGCCCGAGCAGGAGCAGGCAGGCGGCGGCCACGTCGCAGGCCACGATCCCGGCCAGGAGGCGGCCCAGGCCCAGATGATCGCTGATCGCCCCCGCGCCCAGACGCCCGGCGGCGTTGCCCGCCGCCACCGCCGCCAGCGCGGCCGGGGCCAGCCAGGCCGGCCCGCCCCGGGCGTGGGCATAGGTGGGGAGGAAGACGAAGCCGTAGGCGCCGAGAGGGGCCGTCGCCAGCTGGAAGAGGAGGCTCGTCACCACCAGGGGACGTCTGACCAGGCGTCGGAAGGGGACGGTGGGGCCCTCGGTGCGCGGCGCCGGGCGGGGCAGGCCCGGGAGCAGGACCAGGCCGGCAGCGGCCAGCAGCCAGAGCGCGCCCACCAGGGTCCGCAACGTGCCCTCCCAGCCCAGGCGGGGGAGGAGCAGGCTCGCCGCCGGGATCTGGACCAGCGCCGCCAGGGCGTAGGCACCGGTGAGGGCGCCGCCCACCGTCCCCACCCGGGCAGGCAGCACGCTCGCCCCGGCGGCCAGGGAGCCCGCCATGGCGAAGGATCCGCCCAGACCCAGGCCCAGCCCGGTGTAGAAGAGCGGCAGGGTGATCCCGTTGGGGAGGGCCATGGCGACCGCGAACCCCACCCCGGCGATGCCGAGGCTGGCCCAGCAGAGCCGGCGCGGGGGCAGCCGGTCGGCCATCCGCCCGGAGACGATGATCCCCAGGATCCAGCCCGCCGGCGCCGCCGACCAGACCGACCCCAGCAGGAGCGGTGGCCAGCCCTCCCGCCGCACCGCCGGGGCCAGCACCCCCCACACGTATACCAGCCCGAAGCAGAACTGCAGGAGGAGGGTGACGGCCAGGACCCGTGCCGTCGAGGGCCGTGTCCGGGCCGGCGCTGTGCCGGCGCCCCGGGCGGGACGCCGGCGCAGGCCGGGGTGCCCGGGCAGGCTCAATCCTCGACCAGAGCGAAGATGCGGGCCGGCGCCCCCTCGGCGCCGACCACCTTGAAGAAGGGGGCGAAGAGCTCGAAGCGCCTGCCCACCAGCTCATGGAGCCGGGTCGCCTGCTCGATGAGCACGACCCCCGCGGCCAAAAAGACGCGGTGCACCCGGAAGTCCTCCGAGGTGAAGGCGGGGAGACGGGCCGCGTACTCCTCGAAGAAGTCGAAGCAGACCGCCTTGGGTCGACGCTCCACCAGCCACTCCGCCGCCTCCACGCCGAGGAAGGGGGAGTCGACGAAGAAGCGCGGGAAGTCCCCCCAGGCACGGTCCGTCCAGGCCGTGCGCAGGATGGCGATCCTGCCCTCCAGTGGCCCGGGGTCGCGTTCGGCGAGCATGGCGGCCGTGATCTCGGTCGAGGGCTCGACCTCGCCCAGGTCGAAGAGCGCCCCCGCCCCGCACACCTGGTCCAGCGGGATGGCGTCGGTGGTCCCGCCGTCCTCGAAGCAGTGCAGCCCCGAGTCGACGTGGCTGCCGGTGTGGAGGCTGAGGTGGATCGAGGTGACCTGCCAGAACCCCGGGCCCCGGCGGTGTCTGGCCAGCTCGACCGGCAGGTCGGTGGAGGGCGGGCTCTTGGTGCCGGTGCCGACCGGCACGGTCAGGTCGACGATCCTCCGCGTCATGGCTCGGTCCTCGGCCCGACCCGGCTCACGCCCGCGCCGGCCGGCGCAGCACGCCCTCGGCGATGCGCCGGAAGTCGTCCTCGTCCAGCAGCCCCTTGCGCTGCAGGGAGAGCGCCTTCACCTCCTGGAGGATGGCCGTCATCTCCTCCTCGCTGGCCGGCCCCAGGCCGACCTTGTCCAGCCAGATCAGCACCGAGTCGAGGCCGCTGCCCTTGCCCAGGACCACCTCCGGACCCCGCTGGCCGACCATCTCCGGGCGGAAGGGGAAGGCCTCGGTCAGGTGCTCGGAGCCGACGTTCTTCACCCAGCTGGCGATGATCCCCGACTCGACGTGGAAGAGGCGGTCGCCCACGATCCCCCGGTTGGGCGGCACCGGGACCTGGGCCAGCTCCCGCACCAGCCGGGAGAGATCGTACAGCTTGCTCAGGTCGAGGCCGCTCTCGATCCCGTACATGGTTCGCAGGGCCATGACCGTGTCCTCGAGCGGCGTGTTGCCGGCCCGCTCGCCGATGCCGGTGACGGAGACCTGGACCGTCTGGACGCCGTTGGCGACCGCGGTCACGGTGTTGGCCACGCCCAGGCCGAAGTCCATGTGGAAGTGGGCCTCGAGCGGCTTGGAGATCCGCTCCCGGACCTTCCGGGTCATGAAGGCGGCCGCCTGGGGGCTCAGCACCCCGAAGGTGTCGACCAGGGCCAGGGAGTCCATGTGCCCGTCCCGGGCGATGACCTCGATCATGTTCAGGAAGGTCGTGATGTCGGCCCGGGTGGAGTCGATGGGGAAGAAGGAGACGAAGAGCCCGTTCTCGTGC
>DASRBU010000058.1:0-11147 GCA_035653475.1 Candidatus Dormiibacterota bacterium
GTACGACAGCGGCGACTACGCCCGGGCGCTGGATCGGGTCCTGGAGCTGGCCGGGTACGACGAGCTGCGGCGGGAGCAGGCCGCCCGCCGGGAGCGGGGAGAGCGACGGCTGCTCGGCATCGGGCTGTCGACGTACGTGGAGGTGACCGGCGGGGGCGCGCCCCAGGAGCACGGCTCGGTCGAGGTCCGCCCCGACGGCTCGGTGCTGGTGCTCTCCGGCACCGGTCCCACCGGCCAGGGCCACGCCACCGCCTACGCCCAGCTGGTGGCGGAGCGGCTGGGGGTGCCCATGGAGCGGGTCGAGGTGGTGTGCTCCGACACCGGGCGGGTGCCGGTCGGGTACGGCACCGTCGGCTCGCGCTCCATGCAGATGGGCGGGGCGGCGATCGCGGTCGCCTGCGCCGAGCTGATCGACCGCGCCCGGCGGCTCGCCGCCGAGCTGCTGGAGGCGGACCCGGGCGACATCGAGGTCACCCGGGGCGGGCTCGGGGTGCGGGGCGTCCCCGCCCGAACGGTCCCCTGGTCGGAGCTGGCGGCGCGGGCCGGCGAGGGCGGCCTCGTGGCTCGGGTCGACTACCGGCAGCAGGGCTTCACCTTCCCCTTCGGCGCCCACCTGGCGGTGGTCGAGGTGGACGTCGAGACCGGGGAGGCGCGTCTGGTCCGCTTCGTCGCCGTGGACGATTGTGGCAACGTGCTCAACCCGCTCCTGGCCGAGGGCCAGGTCCATGGCGGCATCGCCCAGGGAGCGGCCCAGGCGCTGTTCGAGGAGGTGGTCTTCGACGCCGAGGGCAATCCCCGCACCGCCAGCCTGCTCGACTACGGCATGCCCACCGCCAACGAGCTGCCGGCGATGGAGCTGGGACGAACCGTGACCCCGACCCCGCTCAACCCGCTGGGGGTGAAAGGGATCGGGGAGTCGGGGACGATCGGCTCCGGGGCCGCGGTTCAGAACGCGGTCATCGACGCCCTGGCCCACCTGGGGATCAGGCACCTGGACATGCCCCTCACTCCCGAGAAGGTCTGGAACGCGATCCGGGCGGCGGGGGCGTCCCGGGTCGCGTAGGCCGGCCCGGCCGGCGGGCGTCTCGGACCGGGCTCCCGGTCCCGTGAGATGTCCCGCCGGCCGCCGCCTACGTTCGCGACGGTGGGCGGTGAGCCGCGGTCCGGAAGCCGTGCCTCGGCCACGTCCGCGCAACCGCCCCGCCGGTGGGCGTGGCCGCGGCTCCCGTCGATCGCCGGCGGCCAGGCACGGCTCGTGCGGGTCGAATGGCTCGGCCACCGCCCCCCGCAGCGCCCGAGGGCCGTCCCGGTCGCCTGTCGAGGCTCGGGCCGAGCGGCGGCTCCCTCACCGGGTGCATACCGATCTTCGCGGCGACCGGGGCGGGCCCAGCTAGACGAGCCGGGTGATGAGGAACATGGCCGCGGCTCCCACCAGCGTGAGGGAGAGGGACCGGACGACGGCCAGCTCCAGGGCCCGGGGGAGGAGGCTGGTGCTGGCGACGTAGACGAACACGCCAGCGAAGAAGCCGAGCGCGAGCGGGAAGATCACCGGAGGGAGGGGGGTGACGAAGGCGATCAGCGAGCCCACCAGCGGCGCGGCGGCGTCGGCCGTCAGCACCAGCCACGAGCGCGGCGTGGCCTCGTGGTGGGTGATCATGTACGAGACGGTGTTGAGGCCGTCCGAGAAGTCGTGCCCGATCACCGCCGCGGCCACCAGCAGCCCGACGCCGGGGTTGAGCCGGAAGCCGAGCCCGATCGCCATCCCGTCGAAGAGGCTGTGAACCACGAAGCCGAGCGCTCCCACCATCCCGCACGGGCAGCCCGGCTGGCCGTGGTGGTGGTGGAAGAAGGTCTCCAGGGCGTAGAACGTCAGGTACCCGGCCAGGGCCGTGCCCAGGGGCACCTGTAGGGCCAGGCGCAGTCCCTGCGCCCGCTCCAGCGCTTCCGGCAGGAGGTCGAAGAAGGCCGCGCCGAGGACCACCCCGCCGGCGAGCGCGGCCAGGCTCTGCACCCGACCGGGCCAGCGCATCGCCGCCACCCCGCCGGCCAGGGTGGAGAAGAAGGTCAGGCCCGAGAAGAGCAGGGCGAGGATCATGGGGTGGCCTTCCAGGCCACGAATCCGGCCTCCGGGTGGTCGCCTTCCACGGCGGCCTCGAGCCGCAGCCTCGATCCCGGCGGCTGACGGAGCACCGAGCGAGACGCCGTCAGCTGGAACCCCGTCCGGGCCAGCAGCTCACGAACCGTCGTCCGCCGGAGGAAGCGGGCGGCGGCGTAGAAGGGATGCCCGGCCAGCGCCCTCTCCCGATAGAAGGCCCCCCAGGGGCTGTCGGCGAAGACCATACCGAGCACCAGCGCGCCTGGGTCGCGCAGGACCCGGTGCGCCTCACGCAGGAGCGCGAGCGGATCGTCGGCGAAGCAGAGCGTCACCACGATCAGGACGGCGCCGAACGACCCGTCCCCGAAGGGGAGCGCCTCGCCCAGGCCCCTGACGACGGTGACGCCCCGGCTCCGGGCGAGTCGCAACGGGGCATGGGCGGGGTCGATCCCGAACTCCACGTCCAGCGCGGCGGCGAAGCGGCCGCTGCCGACGCCGATCTCGAGGTGCGGGCGTCCCGTGCCCTCCAGCATGGGGGCCAGGCACTCCACCTCCATGGGGAAGGCGACCCGTCCCACCGGGCCCTCGTACCACTCGTCGTAGCGGGCCGCGAGCCGTTCGAAGACCGCGGCCGACGAGGCGCTGGGCCGAGCATCAGGAGGCTCGCCCCCGCGCTCACGCCATCCCTGGACCCCCATCGGTCGTCCGCCTCAGCAGGCAGTCTGACCCCGATCCGGGCTCCACGCACGGGTCGTTCGGCCCGTGCCCGTCGGTCTCGGAGCCCCATCCGCGCCCGAGGCGCCTCGGAGCCCGGACCGGCGCCGAGGGGCGCGGTGGAGGCGCGACGCCGGAGGATGGGGATGCCGCTTCGGACCGCCCGGAGCGTGGCGGCAACCGGCCCCTCGCCGCGCGGACGAGGGCATCCGCGAACAGGCCAGGTGGATCCCGACGCCGGTCGGGGACGAGCCGCTGGAGGACGGCCGCAACGGCTCGCTCCGAGGACCCTTGTCCCGGGGGCCGAGCCGGTGGCCCTGCGGCGCTGAGGCGGGCCAGCTCCGGTCCCGGGGATGGAGAGACGGGGCACGCCCCGGCCGGCGCGGCCGACAGCGCCACCCCCATGTCCGCCGGGCGTCGCCGACGCCTCGACGCCGGGCGGCAAGCCGGCCTCCGGGGCGCGCCCGTCGGCGGTCAGGTGGTGAGCCCCAGGCCCTCCAGCCATTCCGCCACCCGCTCGAAGGCGAGCAGCTGGCGACCGGTGTAGTGGTGATCCGCTCCGGGGATGGAGACGTGGGTCAGCCGGGGCCGGCGGCGGGCCAGCTCCCCGATCGCCTCGGGGAGCCCGATGAAGGGCAGGTCCTCGGCCACCTCGCGCTCGCCGGTCAGCACCAGCACCGGCACCTCCACCCCCTCCAGCAGCCGGATCACGTCGTAGCGCTCCTCGGGACCGTACTTGTCCAGGTAGGTGCCGGCGCTGCACAGGAAGGGCGTGGGCAGGGCGACCGGCATCAGCGTCTCCGGATGGCCGGACTCGACCAGGCGGCGCGCCTCCTCGAGCTGGCCGCGGATGGCCTCGGCGTGAGGCCCCTGCACCAGCCGGGAGTGGGCCAGCCGGGGCGGGGAGGCGAGGACGGCGGCGGCCACCCGGGGGTCCCGACAACGGGCCAGGTAGTGGGCCGTCTTCACCGCCCCCAGGCTGTGACCCCAGACCACCAGCGGGCCCAGGTTCCGTCCCTCCAGGTGGTCGATCCAGGCGGTCCAGTCGTGCCGACACTCGTCCACCCGCTCGAAGGCGGCGCCGAGGTAGCGGGGCGAGGCCGAGCCCGGGGCGTCGCCTCGGCTGACCACGTCGTGGCCCCGGTTGTTGGCCCGCAGCGCCGCCCAGCCCAGGGCCGTCATGCGCTCGGCGAAATGGGCGAAGAAGGGCTGGTAGAAGCTGCTGCTGTTGCCGTGCATCATCAGCACCGCCCCGCGCGGATGCTCGGGCGTCTGGAGCAGGCCGTGGAGTACGACGCCGTCGGCGGTGGCGACCTGGACCAGCTCGGTGCGGATGCCGTCCGGGACCGGCGCCGTCCCGCCGGGGGTGCCTGGAGGCGCTTCGGCGGTCATGGGGCCGAGGCCGGCGCGGGGTCGAGGCGGAGCAGCCGGCGGGCGTTGTCCTCGTAGATGGACCGGCGGTCGGCGTCGCTCAGACCGAGCTGCTCGATGTTGGCGATGGTGGCGCGGATGTAGCCCGGCCCCTTCTCGGGGTCGAAGGGTGAGTCGGAGGCGAAGAGGACGTGGTCGACGCCGAAGAAGTCGATCACGCAGCGGACGGCGTGGCCGGCCCCGAACATGGCCGTGTCGGCGTAGAACATCTTGAAGTACTCGATCGGCCGCTTGGAGAGCGGGTAGTGCTCCACGTCCTCCCGCTGGTCCGGGGGCGTGCGGCTGCCCAGCTGGTCCCACCCCGGGCCGACCCGGCCGGCGAAGTGCGGCACCAGGCTGCCGCCGTGGTGGATCAGCACCTTGAGGTTCGGATGCCGCTCCAGCACGCCCGAGAAGACCAGGCGGCCCATGAAGACGGCGGTGTCGTACTCCCAGCCGAACACCCACCAGAGCTCGTACTTGGATCGCCGCTCGGTCGGGTAGTCGGCCCAGGAGGCGTTGCGGGAGGGGTGGACCCAGATCATCCGGTCCAGCTCCGCCATGCGCGCGTAGACGGGTTCGAAGCGGGGCTCGTCGAGGGGGTGGCCGTTGACGTGGGTGTAGATCTGCACGCCGAGCGCGCCCAGCTCGGTGCAGGCCCGGTCGATCTCCCGCACCGCCCCCTCGGGGTCGTTCATGGGCAGCGCGGCCACGAAGCCGGCGAAGCGGTCGGGGTGCCGGTGGACCAGCTCCGCCATCTCCTCGTTGCCCAGGCGGGCGAACTCCCGGGACACGGGCGGGTCGCCCAGATCCTCCGGCGGCGGCGCGGGCAGGCTGATGATCTGGCGGTAGTCCTCGCCGAACTCGTCCAGCTGGCGGAAGCGCAGGTCGAGGTCGACCAGGGCGGGGATGCCCGCGACCCGGGTGCGGATGTTGGCGGAGGCAGCGGTTCCGCCCCGCTCGGCCAGCCGCTCCGCGTACCTCCTGGGCATGAGATGGCAGAAGGCGTCGATCTTCATCTCGCGATTATGCCCGAAGAGCGGATCATCTCCGGTTGTGTCCCGCGATGTGGTCGCCATCGCCGGGAGGCCGACGCGGCGAGACCGATGCCCGGGCCGCGCCGCCTTCCTATACTGATGCCGCTGTCGGGGCTCGGCGGACGAGCTCCGGGGTCGCACCCGGAGGCGGAGCCACCTGCCCGGCCTGGCCGGCGGCCGGGGCGACCGCACCCGGGCCCGCGCTGACCAGGTCGGCGACCGTCCCCGGGCGGTCGGAGGGAGGGATGCCATGCGAGGGGAGACCTGCTGGTGAAGGCCGCGCTCTTCAGCTCCGTCCCCTACCTGGGTGAGGCCCCGGCGACCTGGCCGGTCCCGGCCGACGCCTACTCGGCCGAGGTGGCCATGACCTCCATGCAGCTGGCGCTGGAGCTGTTCCAGCTCGCCGACGAGCTGGGGTTCGACTGGGTCACGGTGGCCGAGCACCACTACGCGCCGCTCTCCTTGACCCCCAACCCGGCGGTGATGGCGGGGGCGCTGACCCAGTGCGTGCGCCGGGCGCGCATCGCCCTGCTGGGTCCGACGCTGCCCATCCTCAACCCCGTCCGGGTGGCCGAGGAGGTGGCCATGCTCGACACCCTGAGCGGGGGACGGGTGATCGCGGGGATGCTGCGGGGCACCTCCAACGAGTACGTGACCTACGACGTCAACCCGGCCGAGTCCCGGGCGCGCTTCGAGGAGGCGCTGCAGCTGATCGTCCGGGCCTGGACGGAGCCCGAGCCCTTCGGCTGGCTGGGGCGCTACTACGAGTACCGCTCGGTGTCGATCTGGCCCCGTCCGGTGCAGCGGCCCCATCCCCCCATCTACATGTCCGCCTCCAGCCCGGAGGCGGGCGAGTTCGCGGCCCGCCGCCGACTGGGGGTGGGCTTCGCGTTCACCACCGTCCCCCTGGCGGCGGAGGCCGTCGGCCACTACCGCCGGGAGGCGGCCCGGGCCGGCTGGGAGCCGGACGAGGACCAGGTCCTCTACCGGGTCGCGGCCCACCTGGCCGAGACCGACGAGCAAGCGCTCCAGGACCTGGAGGCGAGGGGCAGCCGGCCCTCCTACAGCCGCAGCAATCGGGCCATCGACGACGCCTCCGCCGGCGCCGGTTACTACGGCCGGGACACGGAGCGGCAGCGCTCGCGGCTCCAGCGTCACGGGCTCAGGGAGCGGATCGAGCTGGGACAGCTCCTGGCCGGGAGCCCGGACACGGTCCTGGCCCAGGCGCGGGCGATCCATCAGGTGCTCCGCCCGGGCGTCCTGGAGGTGGTGTTCGAGCCGGTGGGCCGGGAGCAGACCCTGCGCGCGGTGGAGCTGTTCGGCACCCGGGTGCTGCCCCGCCTGAGGGAGCTCTGAGGATGGCGGAGGCCACCTTCGAGGAGCGGTTCGTGGAGGCGGACGGGGTGCGCGTCCGCTACCTGGAGGCGGGGGAGGGTCCGCCGCTGGTGGTGCTGCACGGGGCGGGCGGGCTGCGCCTCGGCGGGGCCCACCACCTGCTCGCTGCCCGGCGCCGGGTGATCGCGATCGAGATCCCCGGCTTCGGCGCCCCGCTCGCCGCTCCCCCCGCCTCCATGCCGGAGCTGGCGCTGACGGTGGCGGCGGCGGTCGATCGCCTCCGGCTCGGCCGCTTCGACCTGATGGGCCACTCCTTCGGCGGCAAGCTCGCCCTGTGGCTGGCGGTGGAGCGGCCGGAGGCGCTCCAGGCCCTGGTCCTGGTCGCCCCGGCGGCCGTCCGGCCCCCGGGCCGGCCGCCCCTGCCCGAGGACCCCGAGCAGCTGCACCGTCTGCTCCACGCCCATCCCGAGCGGCAGCCGATGGCCCCACCTCCCGATCCGCCGCTGGCGGCCAGGCGGCGTGAGCTGGTGGCGCGCCTGATCGGGCCTCCGCGGGAGCCGGCGCTGGAGGCCCGCCTCCCGGCCCTGGAGCTACCGGTCCTGGTCCTGTTCGGCACCGAGGACCGGGTCGTGCCCCCGGAGATGGGGCGGGTCTACCGGTCCCTCATCCCCAACTGCCACCTGGTGTTCGTGTTCGACGCCGGCCACCTCCCCGACGCCGAGCGCCCCGAGGCCGTCGCGGCTCTGGTCGACGACTTCCTCGAGCGCCAGCAGGGCTTCCTGGTGCGCCGCCGGAGCGGCCTGGTCCATCCCTGAGCCGGGGCTCCCGGACTCACCCTCGGTCGCCGTCGAGGCGGTTGAATCTCGGTATGTGGGATTTCAGGCAGCGAATCCGACCGAATGGACAGCCCTTCCGGACGAGCGGTATGCCGGCCGGGAGCCGCCCGGTCCCGGCCGGGCGCTGCCACCGGCGAGGAGCGAGTGGCCGCCGCCGGCGTGGCCGGTGCCGACCAGTGGGAGGGAGACGCGGTGAAGGTGTTCGTCTTCGATCTGTTGCCATATCCCGAGAACCTCGACCACCTCAAGGTAGGCAAGGAGCTTCCCTGGCCGCTCCCCGGCCGTCACTTCGACCCCGAGGTCGGGGCGCGCGCCTACGCCGAGCACCTGGAGGCGTGGGAGGAGCTGGACCGCCTGGGGTACGACGGCGTCGGCTTCAACGAGCACCACACCTCTCCCTACGGGCTGATGAACTCGCCCAACCTGATGGCCGCTGCCGCCTCGCAGCGGACCCGGCGCCTGAAGCTCCTCATCTACGGCAATGCCCTGCCCATCCACGACCCGCTTCGGCTGGCCGAGGAGCTGGCCATGCTCGACTGCATGTCTGGGGGCCGGATCATCGCCGGCTTCGTCCGGGGCATCCCCCGCGAGTACCGGGTCTACGGGGTGCCCATGCCCGAATCCCGAGCCCGCTTCGTCGAGGCCTTCGAGATCGTTCGCGGCCTGTGGACGGAGGAGGTGTTCACCTACCGGGGGCGCTTCTGGTCCTACGAGGACGTGGCCATCTGGCCGCGGCCGGTCCAGCGGCCGCACCCTCCGGTCTGGATCCCGGTGACCACCAGCAAGGAGACCATCGAGTGGGCGGCCGAGCACGACCTCCCCATCACCCCCGGCCTGGTCGGCGGCGGGCTGCGCGAGGACATCGTCCGCTACTACGCCCGCTGCCTCGCCCGCCACGGTCGCCGCATCACCCCCGGCCACCTGATCCTGAGTGTCGACGCCTACGTGGCCGACAGCAAGGAGCAGGCGGTCCGCGAGGCCGGCCCTCACCTCCTGTACTTCAGCCGGACCCTCTTCAGCCACGGGAACATCACCGAGGCCAACCTCCAGCGCGACGCCGGTTACCTGAGCCCGGCGGCGCTGGACTACGTCCGGCCCGAGAACCTGCCCGCGGCCATGCGAGCCCGAGAGGAGTATCGGGACATGACCATGGAGCAGGTCGCCAGGCTGGCCGAGGGACGGCCCTGGGGGTCGCCCGAGGAGGTCCGGGACCGGATCATCGCCGAGGCCGACGCCGTGGGCGCGGACACGGTGCTGGTGCACCTCAACCGGGGCGACATGCCCCACGAGATGTTCCTGGCCCAGATCCGCCGCTTCGCGGCCGAGGTGCTCCCGGCCCTGCAGGCACATGAGGTCAGGACCGTGCCGGTAGCCGCCGACCTCACCCCGGGGCGCGTGTAGGTCGGGACCCGAACCGGGCCGCCCGTGACCGGAGCGGTCGTGAACGGCGATACTTCCCTTGCCGGCGCGCCCGGCCGGGCCGCCCCGTCCGGCGGGTGCGTCATGACAGGGAGGTCCGCTCATGGGGTCGCGCAGCAAGGTCGCCATCGTCACCGGCGGAGGTAGCGGGATCGGGCGGGCGGTCGCCCTCGCCCTGGCCCGGGAGGGCTTCTCGGTCGCGGTCGCCGGTCGCCGGCCGCAGCCCCTGGAGGCCACCGTGGCCGAGGGGGTGGCCGCGGGCGGGGAGCTGCTGGCGGTGCCGGCCGACGTGACCGACCCGGCCTCGGTCCGGGCCCTGTTCGCCCGCGTCCGGGAGACCTTCGGCCGGCTCGACCTGCTCTTCAACAACGCCGGCCAGGGGGCGCCGGCCGTGCCGCTGGAGGAACTGAGCTACGAGCAGTGGCGGTCGGTGGTGGACACCAACCTGACCGGCGCCTTCCTGTGCACCCAGGAGGCCTTTCGGATCATGAAGAGCCAGGTGCCCCGGGGCGGCCGCATCATCAACAACGGCTCCATCTCCGCCCACGCGCCCCGTCCCGACTCGGCCCCCTACACCGCCAGCAAGCACGGGATTACGGGGTTGACGAAGTCGACCGCGCTCGACGGCCGCCGCTACGACATCGCCTGCGGCCAGATCGACATCGGCAACGCCGCGACCGAGATGACGCAGCGCATGGCCGGGGGCGTGCCCCAGGCCAACGGGACCCTGGCCCCGGAGCCGACCATGGACCTGGAGTACGTGGCCCGGGCGGTGGTCTACATGGCCAGCCTCCCGCTCGAGTCCAACGTGCTGTTCATGACCGTGATGGCGACCAAGATGCCCTTCGTGGGCCGGGGATGATCCCGCCGGGCCGGCCGCGGACCGGGTCCTGAGGCCGGAGGGAACGGCGTCGGTGCCCGCCGCCCCGGCCGGCGGGCGAAGCAACGAGAGGGAGAGAGGGAGAAGTGGCGAGCACGTGGTGTCGACGAGCTGGGCGGCTGCTGGCCGTGGCCGCGTCGCTGGTCGCGGTGGCGGTGATCACCGGCGCCGGACCCGGCGTCGCCGCCCAGCCTCCGGCGGAGCCGGCCCTGCGCCCCGCGGCGGCGTCCGGCCCCATCCTACCCAGGATCCCCTGCGCCGCCCTGGCCCAGGCCCAGGGCGCCCAGCCGGGGGTCCCCGACTTCACCGCCATCCCCGGCGCCCCGACCCGGGTGACCTCGGCGGCGGTGGTGGCGGCCGGGGCGCACAACCCCGCCTACTGCGACGTCAAGGGGTACATCGCCCCCCAGATCCAGTTCGACCTGGGGTTGCCCATGGCCACCTGGCAGGGCCGCTACCTCCAGCAGGGGTGCGGTGGCTACTGCGGGAGCGTCTCCGCCCTGGGCTTTCCCTCCTGTGACCTGCAGCCGGGAGGGGACTTCGCCGTCGCCTCGACCAACGACGGCCACGTCGGCGGCGACGGGCTCTGGGCGCTCGAGGACGAGCAGCTGCGTATCGACTACGGCTACCGCGCCGTGCACGTGCTGGCGGTGGCCGCCCGGGACATCATCACCGCCTTCTACGGCGTCCCGCCCCGTCGCTCCTACTTCAACGGCTGCTCCGACGGCGGGCGCGAGGCCCTGATGGAGGCCCAGCGCTACCCGGGCGACTTCGACGGCATCATCGCCGGGGCGCCCGAGATCTACGCCGCGCCCCTGAACGGCGAGGAGCAGGCCTGGAACGCGCGGGTGAACCTGGACGCGCAGGGGCGGGAGATCCTGACCGCCGACAAGCTGCCGGCGCTGCACGCGGCGGTGATGGCCGCCTGCGACGGCCGGGACGGGCTGGTCGACGGTCAGATCGACGACCCCCGGCAGTGCGACTTCGATCCCGGCTCCATGCAGTGCCCGGCCGGGGTCGACCTGCCCACCTGTCTCACCCCGGCCCAGGTGGGGGTGGTGCGCAAGTTCTACCAGGGGGTGGTCGACGACCACGGCCGTCACCTCTACCCGGGGGGCCTGCCCTACGGCTCCGAGCTGGGATGGGTCCCCTTCGCCGTCTCCGCCGCCCCCGGGGTCCCGCCCCTGGACGCTAGCCTGGCCGACAACTACCTGCGCTTCCAGGCCTTCCCGGTCGGGAAGCCGGGCCCGTCCTTCAAGGACTGGCAGTTCACGCTCGAGGGCTTCAAGCGGCTGCTGCCCGAGGCCAGGGTCTACGACGCCCTCGACGCCGACCTCACCGCCTTCCGGAACCATGGGGGCAAGCTGATCATCTGGCACGGCTGGGCCGATCCCGGCATCCCGCCCCTGGGCACCCTGGCC
>DASRBU010000059.1:0-4477 GCA_035653475.1 Candidatus Dormiibacterota bacterium
GGCGGTCCACGGCCGGTGGGAGGGGTCGTTGGCATGGGCCGCGTTGACGTTGATCTCGGTGATCCAGATCGGCTTGCCCGGGGCCCAGCCCATCACCTGCCTCAGCCCGGCGTCGATGCCGTGCAACCCACAGCAGGAGCCGTAGGAGCGGGAGGGGTCGCCGTCGAAGAGGAAGGCGTCCGGCTGGGCATTGTCCCAGCCGCCGTAGCCGTGGAAGCTCACGATGTCGGGAGGCCGCGCCGTCCCCCTCATCAGCGACGGCAGGTAGTCGGGCGAGGCCCCCGTGACCGCGTTCGAGGTGGCCGGGCCGAGCACCTGGATGGAGGGGTCGACCGCGGTCATGGCGGGCGCCACGGCGTTCCACATCAGGCGGTACTGCTCGGGCGAGAGCGGTGCCGACCCCTGAGGACAGCCGAGGCCGATCGCGTCCGGCTCGTTCCAGACCTCCCAATAGGCGATGCGATCGCGGGTGCCATCGGGGTTGACGTAGACGCGCCCGTCGTCGGCCGTCATCGTCCCGCGGTTGTAGTAGCTGACCAGCTGGGCCATGTACCGGGCGAAGGTCTGGAACGAGGGATCCTTGAGCACCCCCGGGCGCCGGCTGCAATCCCACATCCAGTTGGGCGCGTAGGTCACGTCGAGGTCGACCTGGGCCCCGACGCCGATCGCGTCGTGGATCATGTCGTCCAGGGACGAGAAGTCCCAGGAGTTCCGTTGGACGCCCTGCGGGATCGCTGGGGGCGGTCCCCCGGCCCAGCAGCAACCGTCGGTGGTGGCGTTGATGCGGACCAGTCCGGGGGCGAGCAGGCGCCACGCCGACCGGGCCTCGGGCGCGGCCAGGTTGCCGGGGTAGACGAACTGGGTCCCGAGGCGCGTCTCCCAGTCGCCGACGACCGCGCCGGCGTCGACCTCGACCGAGGTCCAGGGGACACCGGACCCCGGCCGGGGCCCCTGGAGGCTCTGGGCCAGGAGCCAGACCCCGAGCGAGAGGAGCAGGACGGCGAGCAGGGCCGCCAGTGTTCCGAGGGAGCGCTTCGGCGAGGCGTGGGAACGCGGGCCGCCCGGTGTGGCGCCAGGCCTCATCGGGCCCCGTTTGTGGGGCCGCGGATCGCGGCCGGCCATGGAGAGGGCCGGAGGCGGCGGGAGACCGGTCCCGGTCGACGGGGACACCCTGCCCACCCGCGACCGCGACCTCCGTCCCGGCGGCGGAGCGAATGCCCATTCCCGAGCCCCGCCGGGGTGCCGCTAGATACGCGCTGAGACTGGCCCGAGACGCCGGCCGAAGAGGCGACACCGTTCCGGGATCGCCTCGTGCGCCTCTCGGACCGAGGTCCGGGGATGTTTGGAGGGAGTGATGTCGACGATCGGAGCCCCGGCTCTGGCTGCGTCCGCGTGCCCCCGCTGAGGACGCGGGCAGAGATGGCGCGGGTCCTTCTCATCCGGCAGGGTCACGTTCCCTACGACCCTCGTGTCAAGCGAGCCCTCGATGCCCTGGTCGCGGAGGGCCACGAGGTGGACGTCATCTGCGAGCGGACGCCGGGGGACCTTCCCCGGGAGGAGATGCCGGGCGTGGTCATCCGTCGCCTCGCCGTCCCGGGAGGCACCGGGCGCGGTCTGAGCAAACTGGGTCACGTCGTCCAGTACGGCCTCTTCATGCTCATGGCCTTCCTGCTCGCCTCCTGGCTGCACCTCCGGCGTCGCTACCGCCTGGTGGAGGTGCACTCCCTGCCCGACACCCTGGTGTTCACGGCCCTGCTGCCCAGGCTGACCGGAACGCCGGTCCTCCTCGACCTCCAGGAGCCGATGCCCGAGTTCTTCGCCAGCCGCTTCGGCGTGGGCATGGACCACCCCGCCGTCCGCGTGATCGCCGGGCTGGAGCAGGCGGCCATCCGCTTCGCCGATCGGGTCCTGACCTGCACCGATCAGATGCGGGCGGCCTTCGTCCGGAGGGGTACGCCCGCCGCCAAGGTCACGGTGATCCTGAACGCCGCCAACGAGGAGGTCTTCGACCCTTCCCGCTTCCCGCCCCGGCCTCGCAGCCCGGGGCGCTTCGACCTCATCTGCCACGGTACCATCGAGGAGCGCTACGGCCACGACACCGTGGTCCGTGCCCTGGCCCTCCTTCGCGACCGGATCCCCGAGCTCCGGCTCCGGGTCTTCGGCGACGGCTCCTTCCGCGCCCGGCTCCAGGCGCTGGTCGGCGAACTCGGGCTGGACGATCGGGTGTGGTTCAGCCAGGGGTTCGTCCCCATCCAGCAGGTGGTGGCCGCGATCGCGGACTCGGACGTGGGCGTGGTGGCCATGAGACGGGACGTCTTCCGCGACCTCACCCACTGCGACAAGATGTTCGACTTCATCACCATGAGACGCCCGCAGCTCGTGTCGAGGACGGCCGCGGTCGAGGCTTACTTCGACGACGACTGCTTCGAGCTGTTCGACGCCTCCGACGTCGAGGACCTGGCCAGGGCCATCCAGAGGCTGCACGACAGCCCGCAGCGGTGCGAGCAACTGGTGGCGCGGGCGGCGAGGGCGAACGAGGCCTACCGCTGGCCGATCCAGCGCGAGGTCTACCTGCAGGTGGTGCGGGGGCTGCTGTCCGCCCCCCGCCGGTCGCCGGACCGGACGGCCGGGATGGAGTCGGCCCCGGTGGTCGAGGCCGGGGTGGATTCCGCCTCTCCGGGGGCTCCGTGAGCGGGACGAGCACCGGGGAGAGGGCGCCGGCGGCCTTCCCGGGCCGACGGCTGGCGAGCGGCGGGGCGGCCCGTGCCCGCGAGCGGGGCCTCAAGCTGACCGCCATCCGCCTGATCAACTACCTCACCAACCACGTCGTCAACCACGTCCCCTCGTTCTCGATCCGCCACCTCTGGTACCGCAAGCTGCTCGGGGTGCAGATGGGCAGGGGTTCCGGCATCCATCTGAACTGCTACCTCTGGTTCTTCGCCCCGGGGCGGCTGCGGAGGGACCATCATCTGATCATCGGGGAGCACACCCGCATCAACCGCGGCTGCCTGCTGGACGCCCGCGGCCCGCTGCGGATCGGGAGCAACGTCAGCATCTCCCCGGAAGTGGCGATCGTGACCACCCAGCATCGAAGCGCCGACCCCGGGTTCGCCGTGCAGAGCCTCCCGGTGGTGATCGAGGACCACGTGTGGATCGGCATCCGGGCCGTCATCCTGCCCGGGGTGACGGTCGGGCGGGGGGCGGTGGTGGCCGCGGGGGCCGTGGTCACCCGGGACGTGCCGCCGCTGGCCGTGGTGGCCGGGGTGCCGGCCCGGCCGATCGGCGGCCGCGGCTTGAGCGATCCCTCTTACGTCCTGGACGATCCCTTCCCGAGGTTCGAGTAGGCCGGAGCGGGCCCGTCGTCGGGGCCGTCGGCGGTCTCCCCCTGCCGCCCCGGGGCCGCCTCCGAGGGCCGCTGGGTGCGAACCCAGCGCCGGCCCCCGCGACCGCGCAGCAGCAGCCAGTACACGCCCAGCTTGCGGGCCACGAACCAGGGGGCCAGCAGGAAGGCGATCGCGACCCGAGGTGGGGCGCCACCGCCCCCGAGCCCGACCGTCAGGTAGAGGGGGAGGGTGCACAGCGCCGTCACCCAGGAGGCGACCGCCCAGGGTGCGATCGGTCCGGCCGCGGCCAGCGCGATCCCGATCCCGCTCCCCACCAGGTCGGCGGTGGCGAGCGCGCTGAGCGGCGGCACCGCCAGCTCACCGGCGGTGACCAGCAGCGAGAGGTCGCGTCGGGCCAGGCCCAGGCGGGCCAGGCGCAGGGTCCAGCGTCGCGCCAGCTCGAGCCGGCCCCCGTCCCAGCGCAGGCTCTGCGTGTGCATCCCCCTGGCCCCCGGGGTCGGCTGCGCGAGGACCGTCGCCCGTCGTGCGAACCCGATGCGCACGCCCGCCGCGAGCAGGATCAACGAGTACTCGGCGTCCTCGGCCAGGGAGTAGGCGGTCCAGGGGTGCCGGGCCAGGACCGAGCGGGCCAGCAACATGCCGTTCCCGCAGAGCAGGGCGGGGAGCCCGAGCGCCGCCCGGCCCGAGAGCCGAACCCGGTTGCGGAGCAGGAAGGCCGCGGCCTCGAGCGTGGCCCGCGGGTCGCCCGGACGCTCGGCCAGGACGTCGTCGGCCTGCACCACCGGATGACCACGGCGGAAGACCGCCTCCAGCTCGCGCAGCAGGGCCGGATCCGCGACCGAGTCGGCGTCCACGACCACCACGGCGTCGGGCGCCGGGTCCAGGTCGGGAAGGCGGTCGAAGGCCCAGCGCAGCGCCGGCCCCTTGCCCCTGAGCTGGGGCAGGTCGCGGACCCACACCTCGGCCCCGGCGGCGGCGGCGACCTCCGCCGTCGCATCCCCGCAGTTGTCGGCCACGACCACCACGCGCCGCAGCTGGGGCGGGTAGTCCTGTGCCAGCAGGGAGGCCACGCAGGGCCCGATCAGCTCCTCCTCGTCGTGCGCCGGGACGAGCACCAGCAGTCGATGCAGGGG
>DASRBU010000060.1:0-5223 GCA_035653475.1 Candidatus Dormiibacterota bacterium
TTCCGTGTAGTACGTGAAGACGCCCCCCGCCAGCTGCGGGCCCTTGACGAAGACGCCGTCGACCGAGTTGACGTGGCAGCCGATGGGAAGCCCGTGGCGCTCGGCTGCCTCGTAGATCGGGTAATAGTGACGGTCGCCCATGAGGAGGTTGGTGAGCGGCAGCATGACCTCGACCATCCCCGGCCGCCCGGCCACGCGGTCGATCTCCCGGGCGGCCAGGGCCGGGTCCTGGGGAGCCACCACCAGCGCCCCCCGGAAGCGGTCGTCGAACTCCAGCCAGCGCTCGGTCAGCCAGTCGTTGTAGGCGGAGGCGACCGCCGCGGCGAGGTCGGGGTCGGGGAGGGCGCCGAGGCCGAAGACGTCGCCCCCGAGCAGGACGGCGCGGTCGACGCCGGCCTCGTCCAGGAGCTGCCGGCGGACGTGCGCCGGGTCCGAGCCGGGGATCGAGCCGTCGGGTGGGTAGCTGTCCCGCCGCAGCGCTCCCACCGGGTTGATGTACAGGACGTTCTTGGGGAGGGAGAAGCGGGAGGCGTAGACGTCGCCCGACCAGCTCGACTCGAGGCCCACCCCGAGCCGGCGCCGCCAGCTCGAGGGGAGGTAGGGCAGCAGGTCCTTGAGCCCCTGCTCGAAGTGGGGATGGACGTCACAGTCGACGGTCAGCACCCCGGTCGACCCCTCCCCCCGCGCCTCGGTCCGCTCCATCGCCTTCATGTCCTCCTCACCTCCCCGACTCCCGGGCCGATCCCCGCCCGGCCACGCCGGCCGGGGCCACACCCGGCTCCTGGCCGAGCCAGACCCGCCGGACCTGGGGCGCCGCCTCCGCCGCCCGTTGCGCGATCTGCTCGTCGGTGAGCGTGCTCAGCGGGTGCGCGATCACCACCGGCCGCAACCCCGGCATCCCCAGCGCCTCCAGCTGGAGGCGCGCCTCCTGGAGGAACTCGGCGGTGACGATGGCGGCGGTGGGCAGGCCGCTGGCCTCCAGGCTGGTCGCGTCGTGCATACAGCACGACGTGCAGGAGCCTCAATCGCCGATCGCGGTCAGGGCCAGGTCGTTCTCGGCGGCGATCCTCGCGATCAGCTCGGGGGCGGCGTTGCGGGAGAAGCTCTCCTTGCGGTAGTGGCGGACCTCGCCCACCTCGTCCAGCAGGGCGACCGTCCGCTCCAGCAGCCGGCCCGCCTTCCACTTGGCGTTGTCGAGCACGCCGACGCGGAGGCCGGCGACGGTGGACGGGCGCGGGGCCAGCGGCCTCGGCTCGACCTCGATCCTGCCCGTGGGGTCGTAGACGATGAGTTCCCTCATGCGCACCTCCGAGACTCAGAGCAGGCAGGTCCCGTCCTCGCACCCGCCGTCGCCGGGCGGCGGGCGGCCGTCGAGGCTGCGCAGGACCGGGCTGCTCATGTGCCCCCAACCGGGGACGAAGGCCGAGAAGCGCCCCGCCCCTCCACCCGCCACGAAGACGTGGATGTCCTCGGGACGGGGGACGATGGGGATGCGCGCCTCGGGCTGCCGGCGGTACCAGCGGGGCAGGTTCCGGTTGTAGACGCGACCGTAGCGGTGGCCGAAGCTGACGTCGGCGAAGGTGTTCTTCGTGTTCATCCAGAGGTAGCTGCGCACGTCCGCCCGGGTCCAGCCGTGGGCGCCGATGGTGGCGGCGTGCTCGGGCCCGATGATCACGGCGCAGGAGCCGCCGCTGACGGCGTTGTTGTGGGCGATGGTGCTCATCGCCGAGACGATGCTGTCGAGGATCCCCTCGGGGTCGTCGGCGATGTGGTTGGTGACGCTGTGGGGGGACTCGGCCGCGATGGCGAAGACGGTCGAGTCCTCCGGCAGGTAGCCACGGCTGACGTGGTAGGGCGGCCACGGGCTCGCCTCCTCGTTCTCGGCGATGCAGTAGGTGTACTTGCCCGGCTGCCCGAGCGTGCTCTGGTCCAGCTCCCCGGGCCGACCGCCGCCGACGTTGAGCAGGATCAACCGGATGGCCCGGCCGATGGTCGCGTTGGCGCGGTTGCCGGGGCCGAACACGTTGTGGGCGCAGTTCATGCCGATCTGCCGCCGCACCGGCCCGTTGACCACCAGCAACGGGGCCGCCATGTGGGTGGTGGCCTGGATGCCGTTGAGGTTGAAGTGGGTCGTGCACATGGCCACCATCGCCGCCCGGACCACGGGCGCGTACTCGGGCCGGCAGCCGGCCATGACCGCGTTGATGGCGAGCACCTCGCGGCTGAGGCTGCCCCATCTGGGCGGCACCCTCGCTTCCACGCGCTGGGGCTCCCCGCCAAGGGCGGCGACGGTGGCCGCGACCTTCTCGGGGGTCGGCGGCACCACGGGCAGGCCGTCGCTCCAGCCGCGCTCGTAGTACCACTCGACGAGGTCGGTTCCCGCCGGCACCCGGGCGGCGTTGGGCCCCGGATCGGCAACCAACTCCCCGACCTGCACGGCCCGATTCTAAGCGGCCTCCGTACGTTCTGCGCGGAACCCTCGGGCAGCCGGGGCGAGCGGTCGGGCGAGGCACATCGCAGCCGCTGCTCCTGGCCGCGCTCCCGGAAGAAGGCCTGCACCTGACGCACCCAACCGGCCATGGTCCCCACCGGGGTGTTGGTCAGGTACGTCTTCAGCCCCCCAGATCCGCTCCACCGAGTGGTGGTGAGGGCAGGAGCGAGGGCCGAAGACGAGCCGGACCCGGTGCTCCCCCAGCCAGCCGGTGACCGCTCGGCAGCGGTGGATGGTTGTCGAGGGGGACGGCGATGGCCGAGGGGTCGGCGGCCACCACCCGTTCCAGGAGCCCAAGGAAGCCGGCGCCGGTGGCCCGGGTGGTGACCGGCACCCGCGGGCCAGCTCGATGGCCCCGAAGATGGTCCGGCGCTGAGGGGACCCCGTTCGGCGATGGCCTGGCGCATCCGTTCCAGCACCGCCGACTCGTCGGGACTTGGCCTCAAGGCGCTGCCGGCGCCAACCGACGTGGGTGTTGGCAGAAGGTCAGGCACTCAGCGATGGAGCCCACGTCCGCCGGTCAGGGACCGACCTCGAGAGGCTTCCATCCGCTGCGGCAGCCACCGGTTACCCGCCTTGGGCGAGACCGAGCCCGCGTCATGCGACACCGGATCGGGGCGTTGAGGCACCCCTCGCGACCAAAGGCGGGATGCCGATCGCGACCACGACCCCAGTCCTTCGGAGCCCCCACCGCTGCTGGCCGGTGAAGCTCAACTTCGGCAGCTTCCGACGCGGCCCGTCTGCGACCGGCGAGCTGCCGCTCGAAATCGGGGACCACTCGGGAAGGCGGGGTGGTGGTGAACTTGGCCCATCTGCCCCACTTGCTGGTGGACGGGACCGCCGGAACCCGGCACCGGCCCAGCGCCAGTGAATCAGCTGCCGCCGGGGCGCCCGGTCCGGTGCGTGGATCGGCGAAGGCTGTAGCCGTGAAGACACATGATGATAGACTGGCTGAGCCTCGTTAGTGCAACGCATTCTCCAGGTGATGGCCATGAAGGAGGTTGAACGCATTACTCTCACAGAGCTCGAGCAGATGGCAGAGACCGGAGACGGTCTGGTCAAGGCCGACGTAGATGTTTCCCTCCATAGGCTCGTCGTTGACATGGACTTGCACGCAGACGGAGAGGCATACCTTTTGGAGCGCGGATCAAGACAACAGGATATTTGGGGCATCAATCTGTATCCAAACAAGTACGGAACCGACGAGTTCATCGAGTACGATTCGATGATCAACATGAGGCCGAGGCAGGGCAACCGTTCGAGAGATGTGCTCGACCAGGCAGTGCGCGCGAAGATCGCTGAGATCGTTCATGCGGCGATCTGCAGGGAGGACCGCTGACATGGATGAGGAGAGGTGGGCACATCTGCCGATCGCGGACCAGATGGCAAACATTGGTGCGGAGGTAGGACGGGCTTTTGCAGCCCTTCGGCGTCATGATCAGGAGAGGCTGGAGGGTGCTCTCCGTCGCGGCCTGGATCTCTTCGATCTGACCGCCAATGTCTGGGCCCGGCGGAAGTCGCCGCGGACGAAGGAAATCTTGCGCGCTCGGAGTCTGTTCGTTGAGGCGATCACGACGGGGAGGGATGATCCTCAGCTGGAGCGTTACTTCATGCAGTTCGCGGCTATGGCGCGGTTGCGGGCCAGAGCCGGCAGCGACGGAACGTATGGGCCAAGGAGTGCATTTGGCGAGTCGCTCCTGAGCCAGCGATGAGGCGTGGACCGGAGGTTGGGAGGAAGGGCCGGCCGCCCGGAACTCCTCGGCCGGTGATCGTGGCCACGCTGGCCGGAGGAGCCGCACCCAGCCGAGAGGTCAAATCCTCTCGCCTTGGAGGTGGCCGCCGTGCTGGAGCGCTTGGACCGGCGGCGGTTCCCGACGGTGATGTTCGAGCGCCCGCTCGACATCCGCGTCACAGCTCGCGATTCTCGCCGCCTTCGGGTGCCCTGGCTCCAGCGGCGCATCCTTCGAATGTCGCCCCCACAGCGGCCCGCCGCCAGGGCCTTTCGCCTTCCCCCCACCCTGACCGTGGATCGCGCGCCCTGGGTGCTCGCGCGATGGCGGCGGCTCGCCCTGGAGCCTGGCTGAAGCAGTGGTTCTCGGGATGCCGCCGGCGGTGGTGGGCGGACGGCAGCGCGCAGCCCTAGGGCCGACACCGTGCAGCCTGGCTCGCTGTAGCGCCGGTCCCGCAGGTTCAGCGCCACTCCGCGTCTGCGACGACACCGGCCGACTCGCCCGCTCCACGTGGAGCACATCGCCCCGGCGCGGTTCACCAGCACCTGCCATCTCGGCATCGCGGCCGATCCGGTAAGCCCTCCCTGCTCACAGGGCCATGTGGTCGCGTGGTGCCGCGGGCTGATGAGGTACCCGTGGGACCTCCACCGAACGCTCGATGTTCGGGGGGTTTGGTTCGCGCGGCGCCCTTCCCACCCGGCGCCCTGGCCGCGGGAGCGAGCGCCGAGACCGGGAGCCGCGCTGCCGGCTCGTCCCCAGGGGCGAGGTTATGATGCTGGCGTGGCCGGGGGCTCAAGCCGAGTCTTCTACGGCTGGGTGCTGGTCTGGGCGCTCGGGATCACCACCATCGTCTCCTACGGGACGACCCAGTACCTCTTCGGCGTGCTCCTGGTCCCCATCCAGCACGAGACCGGCTGGAGCCGGGGCGGCCTCTCCGGAGCCTATTCGCTGAGCTTCGTCGCAGTCGGGGTGCTCGGGGTGCCGATCGGCCGCCTGGTCGAC
>DASRBU010000061.1:0-4050 GCA_035653475.1 Candidatus Dormiibacterota bacterium
GCGTCCTGGGCCAGCGTGAGCTGCGACAGGGGACGATGGAAGTACACCTCGCTGGCCTGGGCGGCGCCGACGGTGCCGTGGCCGAAGTCGACCTCGGAGGCGTAGGCGGCCAGGATCTGTGCCTTGCTCAGGTGGGATTCCAGCTTCACCGCCAGCACGATGTCGACCCAGCGGAGCCAGGGCGAGGCGTCGTCGCCGTGGAGGTAGAGGTCCTCGGCCAACTGCTGGGTGATCGTCGACCCCCCCTGGCAGGTGCAGCGGTGGACCAGGTCGTAGAGCGCGGCCCGCCCCAGCCCCTCGACGCTGATGCCGTGGTCCTGGTAGAAGTTGGCGTCCTCGACCGCGATCAGGGCCGCCGCGAGCCGGGGAGGGATGCCGTCGGGGGGTAGGGGCGTCGTGTGGTGGGCGTGATCCAGCGCCCTCACCCGGGCCAGGGCGTCGGCGGTCGAGGGGGTGATCGCCCAGGTGACGCCGGCCAGGGCCGCGGCGGCGGCCACGAGCAGGGCGAGGGCGAGCAGCGCCCACCGTGCCCACACCGGGCGACCGCCCACCTTCGGCCCGGGCCCCGTCTTGTCCCCGGCCAGGCGCGCGGTGGGGCGAGGTCGGGGAGGCCACCGCCGCACCGGCCGATCGCTGGAGACCTCAGGGCGGCCGCCGGCGGACGAAGCCGTGCGCCCCACGCCTCGGGCGGGAGGGGTGGGGTCGGTGTGGCCCGCCCTGGAGGTGGCGGGCAGGGGGATCGCGATCATGACCATCTTCGCCGGGACGCCGCCATCTTCTCACGTTCCCATCCCGGGCTCGGGCGAGCCGCGGTCTGGCCTCCCGGCCGGTCGTCCACCGGGACCGGCGGTCCGTCGTCGATCCGTGGCCGGGCGCGGGGGACGTGGGTGACGGCACGGTCACGGGCGGCCGACCGTGGCGGGTCGGTCGTCGGTGCCGCATCGCCGCGCCGGACCGTGCCCGGCCGGGATGGTGCCAATCGCCGCCACGGGCAGGTAGCAGTGGTGCAGATGTACGCCGTGGCAACGCTCGGCGGCAAGGATTTGCACAGGTTCAGCAACGATCCTTCGCGATCGCGGTTGCGCCCTGCACTACGGTTCAGAATGGGCATCCTGACAGCGGTCCCGGAGGGCCGCGTTCATGCGGAGGTAGGCGCATGGCTGCCATCGAGGAGATCGAGGGCATCGGCTCGGCCCTGGGCGAGAAGTTGGCGTCGCTCGGGGTGCGCACCACCGAGGCGCTCCTGGAACGTGCCGGCACCAGGGCGGGACGGAGGCATCTGGCCGCGGAGGTGGGTGTGAGCGAGCAGCAAGTGCTCGAGTGGGTCAACCGCGCCGACCTGATGCGGATCAAGGGGGTGGGCGAGGAGTACTCCCATCTGCTCGAGGCCGCCGGGGTCGACTCGCCGGCGGAGCTCGCCCGTCGTGCGGCGGCCACCCTGCACGGGACGCTGGAACGTTTGAACGCGGAGAGGAAGCTGGTGCGCCGTGTCCCGACGCTGAAAGAGGTGGAGCGTTGGGTTCAGGAGGCGAAGGGGCTGCTGAGGCTCGTCACCCACTGACCGCGACGAGGTCGTGACCGGTGCGCCACTCCGCGGCGCCAGTGATGGAGCAGGGAGAGCCATGGACATCGCCATCCTCTGGACCGCAACACAGCCCGTGAGCATCGGCCTACCCAGTGTGGATGGTTCGTCGATCCTCCTGCGCCTGATCGCGCTGCTGCCGCTGATCGGAGGGTACATGGCGGCGCGGGAGGGGCGCGGGAGGCTGCCGTTCGAGATCATCGCCGTGATCTTCCTGGTGCTGGCGACCACCATCCCTGCGACGGCCACCATGACGACGCTCCCTTCCCTGGGCCCCGCCATCCTCAGCCGGCTCCCGGTGGTGCTGCTGCTGCTGGGCTTCGCGTTCGTGAGGGACGGTAGCTTCAAGATGATCCTGGGCCTGGCGCTGATCGCCATCTCGGGCCTGCTGCTGTTACCCCATGCCTGATCGGCGTGGGGAGGCTGGCCGGAGAGGTCGGCCGCCGGAGGGGCCGGCGTGGCGTGCGCCGTGTCTCGGAGGGCGGCGGGATCGTCCGGCGAGGCCGCCCACGGGTCGCCGTGCGACGGCGGGCGAACCTGGATGACTCAACGCATATTATCTTATACTGCAATGTAATTAGAAGTTACAGTGATCCTTCGAAGCGAGCGCCCGGTCGTCTTCTGCGAGCGGCAGGTGAGCCCGCGCGCGGGACGGGGTGACGACGGCGGTCGGGACGCTGAAGGAGAGCCTGCTGGCACGGATGGGAACGGTGGTGGGGGCGGTTCGGCGTACCTACCCGGTACGACTGGCCCAGGCGTACGGCCAGAGCCAGTCCTCCTACTACGCGGCGGCGCTGGCCTTCAAGGCCTTCGTGAGCATGTTCCCCCTGATCCTGGGCTTGCTCGCCGTGGTCGGGCTCCTGCTCCGGAGCCCGGAGGCCCAGGCGCAGGCGCAGGCCATGGTCCTGTCCTTCTTCCCCCCCGACGCCCGACCGGCCTTGCAGCACACCATGAGCAGCCTGCACCGGGCCTCGGGGATCCTCGGCATCATCGCCATCGTTGGAATGGTGTGGAGCGGCGGCAGCCTCTTCATCACCCTGGAGTTCGCCCTCGGCCAGGTCCTGGGCACCGGCCAGCGCGGTTTCCTCCGGCAGCGGGGCATGGCGTTCGCCATGACCGTGGTCTTCGTGCTGGTCATCCTCCTCACCATCGGGGCCAACGCCGCCGCCGGCCTGGTCAAGGGGCTTCCCTTCGCCGGCCCGGTGGTGGGGGCGGCGGTCTGGATCGCGTTCACGCTGGTGGTCTATCGGTACGTGCCCAACCGGAGCTTCCGCCTTCCCCAGCTCTGGCGGGGCGCGGTGCTGGCCGGGGTGCTGATGGAGGTGCTGACCCTCCTCTGGCCGCTCTACGTCCGGCTCAGCCACGGCTTCAACACCTACGGCTCCACCTTCGCCCTCTTCCTGCTGCTCGCCGCCTGGCTGTACTTCTGGGCCCAGCTCACCCT
The DNA here is from genome assembly GCA_035653475.1 of Candidatus Dormiibacterota bacterium. Taxonomy (GTDB): domain Bacteria; phylum Chloroflexota; class Dormibacteria; order Dormibacterales; family Dormibacteraceae; genus CADDZO01. The sequence goes on from DASRBU010000061.1 coordinate 3,027, forward strand.
GCTGGGCGCGGTTGTGAACCGGCTCCACCGCCGGGAGCTGGAGGTCGGGGGCGTGGTCCACGAGCCCGGCCGCGGGACCGTGGAGACGGAGGCGAGCCGTGCCGTGGAGGAGAAGGCCCGGCGGTGAGCCGCGGGACGGGCGATCGCGCCCGTGTGCCCGACGCTCTGGTGCCGGCGACCGGGCCACCGGTGTGGGTCCACGGTGGTCACGGAGAGGGCAGCGGACGCGGCCGTGACCGGCTCGGTTTCGGAGCCGATGCCGGATCGGGCCGCCCCCGGGCGGGGCCGGTGCTGAGCGGGCGCCGACCTTGAGGCTCGGCCTCGACCAGCCCTCGCCTCCGGACCGCCCCGACGAGATCCTGGCCCAGGAACCCGAGCACATCGCCGGGCGGGCGGCCGGGGTCGGGCAGGAGCGGCTCGACCGCAGCCTGCCGGACATGCTGCTCACCGGCTTCGTGGGCGGCATCGAGGTGTCGCTGGGGGCGCTGGGCGCCATGCTGGTGCTGGGGGTGGTCCTCGGCGCCGCCCCCCGCCTGGGGCTGTACGGGGGTCTCGCCCTGGGCGGCCTGGTCTTCCCGGTCGGCTTCTTCTTCGTGGTGGTGGGCCGCTCCGAGCTGTTCACCGAGAACTTCCTGATCCCGGTGGTGGGGGCGCTCGGCCGGCGGTCGGGGCTGCTGCGTCTGGCGGTGCTCTGGGGGCTGTCGTGGCTCGGGAACCTGCTCGGCTGCGCCCTCGTGGCCGGCCTCCTCTCCGTTCCGGAGGCGATCGGCCCGACCATCCTCCGAGGCTACGCCGCCTACAGCGCCTACAAGCTCGACCTGCCCCTGCCGGGGTTGTTCGTGTCGGCGCTGCTGGCGGGCATGATCATGACCGTCCTCACCTGGCTCCTGCTGGCCGTCCCCAGCGCCCCGGCCAAGGCGATCGCCATCTGGGCGGCGGGCTACGTGCTCTTCGCCACCAACCTCTCACACGTGATCGTGAGCGCGGCCATCCTCTTCGTCGGCTTCGCCCCCTCCGGCCACGA
>DASRBU010000062.1:0-9079 GCA_035653475.1 Candidatus Dormiibacterota bacterium
AGCGGCCGACGCGCTGCGCCTGCTGGAGGAGCGTCGCGCGACCGGCAAGGTGGTCCTCCGGGTCCGCGAGGAGGGCTGAGCCTGAGCCGCCGTCCCCGCCTGAGACCTCCGCCGGGGTGGTATCTGCTCCTGCTCGGCCTGACCGGGGCCCAGCGGCTGCGCGAGCTGGCCCGCTCGCGCCGCCACGAGCGCCGGACGGTCGGCCCTCGCGCCGCTCCCCGTACCTATCCCCTGATGGTGGCGCTCCACCTGGGCCTCTTCGTCCTCCCCCCGCTCGAGGTGGCCCTGGGCGGGCGCCGGGCGCGCCGGCCCGCCCTCTGGGTGGGGCTGCTGGTGGCGGCGACGGGGCTGCGCTGGTGGAGCATCCGCGCTCTCGGCCCCAGCTGGAACGTGCGCGCCGTGGTCCCCGCCGACCTGCGCCCGGTGACCTCCGGCCCCTACCGCTTCGTCCGCCATCCCAACTACCTGGCGGTGATCCTGGAGATGTGGGCCCTGCCCATGGCGGGGGGCGCGCGCCGGAGCGCCCTGGTCCTCTCCCTGCTCAACGCGCTCGTGCTCTGGCCCCGCATCCGGGCCGAGGAGCGGTTGCTGGCGGCGGTGCCCGGTTACGATGAGGCCTTCCGGGGGCGTGCCCGTTTCCTCCCCGGGCTGTTCTGAGGCACGACCCGCGGCCCCGGCGTCCCGGACCGGCAAAGGGTCGCCGGCCGGTGCCGACCGTCGCCCCGGCCGGACCGGAGGGTGGCCGAGGATCGGAGCATGGAGGTGAGCCACGAGGATGCAGGTGGGGTTCAGCATCGACCCGAGACAGGGGCTGGCCGAGGCCGAGGAGCTGGAGCTGGTACGAAGGGGCGCCCGGCTGGGCTACGCCTCGGCCTGGACTCCGGCCGGGCCGGACGAGACGGCCTTCGACCGCTGCATCGCCTGGCACCGGGCCTCCGGGCTCCCCACCGGCATCTCGGTGGTGCCCGCCTCGGGCCGGCCGGCGGCCTTCTACGCCGAGCACGCGCGCCGGGTCTGGGAGGCCACCGGCGGCGCCTTCGTGCTGGGGGTGGGCAGCGGTCGCATGGAGCGCCCCGGCGAGGGGATGCGCCGGTACCTGGCCGAGCTGGCCCGGTGCCTGCCCGAGGGCCTGCCCGTCTACGTGGCCGCGCTGGGGCCGGTGATGCTGCGGCTGGCGGGCGAGCTGGCCGACGGGGTGGCCCTCAACTGGTGCTCGCCCGAGCACGTGCGCTGGTCGTGCGAGCGGGTGCTGGCGGCGGCGAAGGCCGCCGGCCGCCGGCCGCCCACGGTCGTCTCCTACATCCGCACCTGCGTCGACCCGGACCCCGCCCTGGCCCGGTCCACCCTCTCCCGGGCGGCCCTGGAGTACGCCCTGGGCATCCCCGCCTACCGGCGGCACTTCGAGCGCATGGGCTTCGCGGCCGAGCTGCGCCGCCTCCAGGAGCAGGGCGGTCAGCCCTCGGACGCGTTCCTCGCCGCCGCCGGCGCCTACGGCGCGCCCGGCTCGGCGCGACCGCGGTTCGAGGCCCTGGCCGAGGGGCTCGACCTGGCCATCGTCCGCGTCCTGGTCACGCGCCCGGGCGATGCCGGCTCGGCCCGCCTGGCGCTGGAGGAGTGCGCCCCGGCCGCCGGCTGAGCCTTGCGGTCCGCCTCTGGGGCGCGGGCGGGGCCGGATCGACAGGTCGAGGTATGCCGACGTCCGATGGGCTTCGCGAGCGGATGCGGCAGCCGCGGATCGCGCGACGCCGCCCTCAGGAATGAGCCGCGGCGCCTGAGCGGGGACGGGCCTGGTCCGGGGCCCGCTCCCGGCGAGCCCGAGCCGGCCTCTCGCGATGACGCTGGATCGGCCACGCCGCGGGCGACGCCGGCCGAGCTGGAGCGGAGGGGGTTGGTCACCCCGAGGCAGGGAAGGGGCAGCCGCCGTCTCCCTCGGAACCGCGGTCGTCGCCCGAGCCGACCGGCTTGGGTGAGCACCTCCCCGCGCCGAGCGGGGTCGCCTCGGGACGCCGCTCCGGTCACCAGCTCGGGCGCTGGGGGCCCCTGACGTCGGTTACCACGGGCTGCGGGAGCGGCTCCGCCGGCGGTGATCGAGGTCGGCACCATCGCTCCGGGCGCGGTCGCCGGGTCGTCCCGATCGGCCACGGCGGGACCGCGGTCAGCGGCGGAGGTGGAGCAACTCGATGGTCACGCCGGGGCCGAAGGCGATGGCCAGGCCCTCGCCGCGAGCCTCGGACAGGGCCGCCAGCACGAAGAGGATCGAGGCCGAGGAGAGGTTGCCCACCTCGCGGAACACCCGGCGGGAGAGGGCGAGCCGATCCGGCTCCAGCTCCAGGGCCTCGGCCACGGCGTCGAGCACCCGGGGACCTCCGGCGTGGACGGCGTAGAAGTCGATCCTCTCCAGCCCCTGCCGGCGTCGGAAGCCGGTCGCGGCCTCCCCCAGTCCCTCCCGGACCAGGTCGGGGAGCCGGCGGTCGAGGACCACGTGGAAGCCGTGGTCGCGGAGGTCGAAGCCCAGCGCCCAGGCGCTCCCCGGCACCAGCCAGGTGCCGGCGCCCATCACCCGCAGCTCGCTCCCCGGCCGCCGGCCCGGCCCTCCCATGACCGCGGCCGCGGCCCCGTCCCCGAAGACCAGGGCCGCGGTCAGGTTGTCCAGGGAGCGGTCGCGATGCTGGAAGGTGAGCGAGGGCAGCTCGACCGCTACCACCAGGACGCGATCGTGTGGGAACGCGGCCAGGTGCCGGTGGGCGGCGGCGATCCCGGCCGCTCCCCCCGAGCAGCCCAGCTCGGTCAGGGGCAGCCGGATGACGTCGGGGCGCAGGCCGAGGTCGGCGGCCAGCTGCACGTCGAGCGAGGGCACCAAGTAGCCGGTGCAGGAGACGGAGATCACGAGGTCGATCTCCCCGGGCTCCACGCCGGCGGCGGACAGCGCACGGCCGCTGGCCAGCCGGGCCAGTCGGGCGGCCTGCTGGGCGTAGGTGCGCATCGTCTCCCCCAGCGGCCGCGGTTCCAGCAGCCACTCCAGGGGTCGGACCAGGTGTCGCGTCACCGGCTCCGGTCGTACCCCCCGCAGCCGGGGCCAGAACCGGCTCAGGACGGCGAGCCCTGCCTCGGCCTCCAGCCGGTGCTCGGGCAAGGCGGTGCCGAAGCCCCAGAAGGCGCTCGACCCCGGCCTCGCTGCGACGGAGAGGGTGCCGGTGCGTCCGGTGCCCGGAGCCGCGGTGGCGCTCGAGGCCGGGGGGCTCGCCCGGGGCGGGGGACGGAAGCGCGCCATTCAGAACCCCATCAGGGCCGCCCAGTCGCGCGGGCGCAGGGAGCCGAGCGTCCGTCTGCCGTCGTCGACCTCCAGCAGCGCGGTCAACGTCTCGGGCCGCCGGGCCAGCCCTCCCAGGGCCCGGCGCGTCAGGGCGGCGGATCGGCCCAGCCCGAGGGCGAGGGCGGTCAGCAGCCGGCGGCGCCGCCACTGGCGTTCCCACCAGCTCCGGTAGCGGGCGGCTGCCCGCGCCAGCTGGCGGGCGTCGGCCAGATCCAGACGCCCCGGGGCCAGCAGGTCGGCCAGGACCTCGGCCTGGGCCAGACCGGCGGCGATGCCGTCGCCGGTGAGCGGGTCCACGAAGCCGGCCGCATCCCCGACCAGGAAGACGCCTTCCCCGGCCACGGGCCAGGCCCTGACCCGGAAGGGACCGGCCCCCCGCAGGCGACCGCGTAGCGGGGCATCGGCCAGCTCGGGGTGCGCCCGCTCGACCGCGGCTCGGAACCGGTCCAGGGCGCCGCCGGCGAACAGCTCCTGCCGTCCTCCCAGCAGCGCCACCAGCAGCTCACCTCGGGCCGCGGGCGCCGCGTACACCTCGAGGTCGCCGAGCAGGGTCACCACCACCTCCGGTGGGAGCGGGTCGCAGGCCAGGTGGCCGACCAGGCCGTAGCGCACCGGTCCCCCTGGGGGCAGCGCCCGGCCGAGCAGGCGGGCGGTGGTGGAGCGCAGGCCGTCGGCGCCCACCAGCGCCCAGGCTCGCAGGCGGCCCAGTCCGGTCTGGACCTCGACACCCCGCCGCTGGCGGGCGATGGCGAGGAGGGGGCAGCTGGGGTGGAAGCGGACGCCCGAGGCCGCAGCGCGCCGGGCGAGGATGGCGTCCAGGATCATCCGGCGCACCCCCCGCCCGGGGCCGTCCCGGAAGGGGGCCGCGGCGGAGCAGCCGCAGGCCGAGCGATAGCGCACCCCGCGCAGCTCCGGGAACCCCAGCTCGGCCAGGTCGACGCCGAGACCCCCGAGCACCCGGACCCCGCTCGGCAGCAGCCCCTCGCCGCAGGCCTTGTCGCGGGGGAAGGTGGCCTTGTCGAGCAGCACCACCCGCCGCCCCGCGCGCGCCAGCAGCATGGCCAGGACGGCACCGACCGGACCGGCACCGACCACGACCAGGTCGGCGTCCACGACTCCTCGACGCTACCAGAGGCCCCGGCGTCGTGGTCGTCACGGCTCACGACGCGGGCTGGCGCCGGTTACGCCGCGGGTCGCATCTCGGCCACGGCCGGCATCACCTCGGCGGCCAGCAGCTCCAGGTGGTCGGGGTCGTCGAGCAGGAAGTGCTGCAGCATGAAGAGGTCGACCCCGACCTCGGCCAGGGGCCGCATCAGCTCGACCACCTCGGACGGGGTGCCGACCAGGGCGCCACGCTCGCGCAGGGCTCGGAGCGCGTCGCCCGGGGTGAGGTCGTCGAGGCCGGGGATGACCGCGGCCAGCCCCCGGACCCGATCCTCCAGCTCCTCCCGGTCGCGGCCGATCAGGTAGGGGCGCATCACCGAGCGCCGGATCTGGGCCGGGTCCCGACCGATCTCGCGGCAGTACCGGTCGAGCAGGGCCGAGCGGGCCCGGAACTCCTCCGGGTCGCCCAGGTTCAGGTTCCACTCCGACGCCACCCGAGCGGCCAGGGGCAGCGTCCGCCGCTCCCCGCCGCCACCGATCAGGAGCGGGATGGGGCGCTCGCCGAACGTCTGCCGGATCCGCTCGATGCCGGCCTCCAGGGCGTCGAAACGGCTCTTCCAGTCCGGGAAGGGGATGCCGAAGCGCTCGTGCTCGCGCTGATTCCAGCCCGCGCCCACCCCGAGGATCAGGCGGCCGCCGGACAGCTCGTCCACAGCACGGGCCATGCGGCCGAGCACGGCGGGGACGTAGAACGTGATGGGGCTGACCATGGGCCCGATCTGGATGCGCCGGCTCCAGGCCGCGGCCGCGGTCAGGGCCGGCCAGGTCGGCAGCGACTCCCGGCCCTCGACCCCGAACACCGACAGGCAGTGGTCGCTGGTCCGGAGCGAGGCGAAGCCGAGACGCTCGGCGTCCTGTACCACCCGACGCCAGCGCTCCCAGCTCAACCCCTCCTGCGCCTCGATCATGATTCCGATCTCGGCCATGGCTGCGGGCAACCTCCTTCGACCTCGACGCGGCGCGGCCAGGGTCGGGGAGCCCACGGCCCGGGACCGGCGCCGGATGCCGCCGGAACGTACCGAGCCTACCGCGTCGGCGACCGCCCGGGGTGGCGCCACCCCGGGCTCTCCCCATCAGGCGGGCAGGCGCTTCAGGAGCAGCACGTGGGGCGGGTCGGGGGGTCCGAACAGCGCCTCCAGATCGGCCTCGGCGCGCGCTGGAGGCACGGGGTAGACGGTCATCCGGTAGCCATGGCGCCGCCACCAGGCCGGCGTCTCGGGCGAGATCAAGGCCACGCAGCCGCCCGGTCGCGCGCAACGCTCCAGCTCGGCGCGCACCGGCTCGCCCCCGCACGGCGGACGGGCGCCGAAGATCCCGCAGGAGACGACGAGATCCGCCCAGTGGCTCCGGATCGGCAGACGGTGCCCGAGGCCGGCGACCACGTGTGCGCCGGGGCAGCGCGCGCGCAGGAGCCGCCGCAGCGGCGGGCAGGGCTCCACCGCCACCAGGACGGCGGCACGGGAGGCCAGGGCCATGGTCAGGCGCCCGCTGCCGGCACCCACGTCCACCACCCGGCCCCCGTCCGCGGGCAGGTCCGCCAGCAGCTGCGGCACGATGGGCTCGGCCGAGGCCAGGCGGTCCCAGAGCTCGGGGGCCAGCTCGTAGACGAGGTACCAGAAGGCGGCCGACACCAGCCGCCGTTCCGCCGCCGCTCGCTCCCGGCTCGGCCGTGGCCGGCGACCGAGCCGCAGCAGCCGCCGGCCCAGGTGCGGGGGAAGGGCACCGGCGATCGCGGCGACCGCCTCCGGCTCTCCGCCGAGAGCCGCGGCCGCGTCCTCCAACAACGGGCTGGCCCGGCCGGGTGGGAAGAGCAGGTTCAGGGTCGTGCGGCCCAGACGGACGAGGTCGATGGCTCGGAAGCGCTCACCGCCGGCCGGCGCCATGTCGACGCCGCCTGCGTCGCACACCAGATGTCAGTATATGTTGGATCGACATGCTCGATATGCGCCCCGGTTCGGGGCAGGAGTCGGGGAGGAGGACGCCGGCCGAGGTCCTGCTCACCCGGCGTCTCACCTTCGCCGCGGCGCACGTGCTGCGCCGCGAGGACTGGGACCAGGATCGCAACCGCGAGACCTTCGGCCCCTGCGCCGGCGACCACGGGCACAACTACGTGCTCGAGGTGTCGGTGGGCGGCACGCCGGACCCCGCCACCGGCATGGTGGTCAACCTCAAGGATCTGGACCGGATCGTCCGCGAGGCCGTGGTCGTGCACGTCGACCACCGACACCTGAACCACGACGTGCCCTTCCTGGAGGGGGTGATCCCGACCGCCGAGAACCTCGCCCTCGTCTTCTGGGCACAGCTGGAGGCGGCCCTGGAGCGGCTGCCGCATCCCTGCCGGCTGCGGCGGCTGCGCCTGGTCGAGTCGGAGAACAACGCGGTGGAGATCGCCCGATGAGCATCGTTCCCCAGATTGGCGGCGACGAGCTGGCCCGGCTGGTGGAGGAGGTCCTTCGCCGGCTGGGGGAGGACCCCACCCGCGAGGGTCTGCTGGGGACGCCGGAGCGCGTGGCCAGGTCGTTGCGGTACCTGACCGAGGGCTACGACCTGGACGTCCGCGATGCGGTCGGGGACGCGCTCTTCGAGCAGGACTACGACGAGGTCGTGGCCGTCCGGGACATCCAGTTCTACTCCCTCTGCGAGCACCACCTCCTGCCCTTCTTCGGGGTGGCACACGTGGCCTACCTGCCCCGCGGACGGGTGCTGGGGCTGAGCAAGATCCCACGCCTGGTGGACCTGCACGCCCATCGGCTCCAGCTCCAGGAGCGGATGACCCGCCAGATCGCCGAGTCCCTGGAGGAGGTGGTCCGGCCGGACGGGGTGGCGGTGGTGGTGGAGGCGCGCCACCTCTGCATGGAGATGCGCGGGGTGGAGAAAGCGGGCAGCCAGACGGTGACCTCTTGCATGCTCGGCTGCTTTCGTACCGACGCCCGCAGCCGAGCGGAGGTCCTGTCGCTGCTGCGGACGCGCTCCTAGCCCGGGCCGGAGGCGGTGCCGTGCGGGTGGCCGTGGTCGCCTCGCTGGTCGGGCCCCTGCGCGAGGCGCAGCTGGGCGGGGCCCAGGCCTTCCAGACCGACCTGGCCCGGGCCCTGGCGGCACGTGGTCACGAGGTCACCGTCTTCTGCGCCGAGGGCTCGGCCCTGGACGGCCTCCGGCTGGAGACGGTGCCGGCGCCGGCCGGTGTGGAGCGGGCCCTGGTGAAGCCCGCCGGCCGCCCGCCACCCCCACTGCCCGGGCTGCGCCCGGCCTTCGCCGAGCTGTTCGCCCGGGTGTGCGCCCGGGGCTGCGAGGTGATCTCCCTCCACGCCTTCGACGCCGAGGCGCTGGAGGAGGCGGTGGAGCGGGCGGTGCCGGTGCTGCACACCCTGCACCTGCCGCCGCTGGTCCCGGCCCTGGTGGAGAGGGTGCGGGCGGTGGCCGGGCGGCCCCGGGCGCGGTTCGTGACCGTCTCCGAGGCCATGCGTCGGGCCTGGTCGGCGGTCGGGCTCCACGAGGTCGAGGTCATCCCCGACGGGGTGCCCGTGTTCGACCTGTCCGAGGTGCCGGTGGCGCCCCGGGCCGTGGTCGCCGGCCGGGTGTCGCCGGAGAAGGGCACGGCCGTGGCCATGCGGGTGGCCCGCCGGGCCGGCCTCGAGCCGCTGGTGGTGGGTGGCGTCTACGATCGTGCCTACTGGCGACGCCGGGTCCGCATCCCGGTGCGGCCGGTGACCAGGCCGGAGCTCTGGCGCCTCATGGCGGCGTCGGCGGTGACCCTGATGCCGGTCGAATGGGAGGAGCCCTTCGGGCTGGTGGCGGCCGAGTCCCAGATGGCAGGTTGCCCGGTGGTCGGCTACCGCCGCGGCGGCCTGCCGGAGGTGGTCCCGCAGGGAGTGGGCGGCTTCCTGGTCGAGCCGGGTGACGAGCGGGCGCTGGTCGATGCCGTGGGGCAGGCGCTGAGGCTGGACCGGGCGTCGGTGCGGCGGTGGGCGCGAGAGCGGCTGGGCATCGGGCCGGTCGCCGCCGCCTACGAGGCGGCGCTGGCCGCGCTGGCCGGGGAACGGTGAGCGAAGGCTCCCCGTCCTGGCCGGCCGGCCGACCTCTGGCCGTGGTCACCGGGGGCTCGGGAGGGATCGGGCGGGCGGTGGTGGCCGAGCTGCGGCGGCGAGGCTGGGCGACGGTCTCGTGGAGCCGACGGGACGGCGTCGACGCCGCCGACGAGGCCCAGGTGGAGGCCGCCGCCGCCCGGCTGCGGCGCTGGGACGCCCTGGTCAACGCCGCCGCCGTGCTCATCCCGCGCTCGGTGGTGGAGATGAGCGTCGCCGAGTGGGACGAGACCTTGCGGGCCGGGCTGCGCAGCGCCTTCCTGTGCAGCCGGGCCGCCTTCCGGCGCATGCGGCCGGGTGGGACGGTGGTCAACGTCTCCAGCCTCTCCGGTGTGGCCGGGGCGGAGAAGTTCCCCCGGATGGCCGCCTACGTGGCGGCCAAGTCGGGCCTGGCCGGCCTGACCGAGGCGCTCGCGGTGGAGGGACGACCGCTGGGCATCCGGGTCAACGCGGTGAGCCCGGGCTCGGTGCGCACCCCCATGCTCCGGCTGAGCGGCGCGCCTCGGGAGCCGGCCCTGGA
>DASRBU010000063.1:0-16757 GCA_035653475.1 Candidatus Dormiibacterota bacterium
GTTCGGGGGCCAGTCTGCTAGGATAGCTGTCCATTTGTCAGCTCCTCTGTGAGACCTGCCATGTCCAAGAGACGGCGCAAGGCTGAGATCAAGGTTCTTCCGCTTCCGAACGCGTACCTGAACGAGATCGCGGCCTGTCCGGTCTGTGGCAAGGATGCCGAGGCCTTCGGCCGACGTGCGCTGCAGATCGTCTTTCGGTGCAAGACCTGCAAGGTGCTGTTCAAGCGCACCCACGACCTCTCCTTCGACTTTTGAACGGCCACGCCGGCCGCAGGGGGGCACCTCCCCCCGGGGCCGGCGTGGCCGCTTCCGGGTCGCGTCCCGACCACCGGCTCCGGTAGCGTAGGCGGTGAGGTGAGGAGAGCCGTACGTCGTGGCCTCGCCCTGGGATCGGCCACCGTGCTGGTTGCCCTCCTGGTCGAGGCAGCCCGGCCCCGTGGGGGGACGTCGTCCATGATCGATTGGGACGAGGTGTCCCAGGTGGCCCGGGCGCGGCTGGGTGGCGATCGCATGGACGGCCCCCAGAGGGGACGGACGGTGGCGCTCTACCGACGGCTCGCGGCGACGCTCGAGGCGCCGCTGCTGGAGACGGTGGGAGGCCTTCCCGCGGGCGTGCGGCTGCCCGCCTTCCAGGCCCTGGATCGCCCGGGCTGGCTCGACCTCAACCTGGACATCCTGCGCCGCGTGCTGGAGCCGCTGCTGGAGGCGACCCGGGTCCCGAACTCGTGGCTGGCAGACCTGGGGCGGGCCGGGCTGGACCGCTACGTCGCCCTGCTCCTGGCCTTCCTGGGACGCCGGGTCCTCGGTCAGTTCGACCCTCAGCTGCTGGGCCGCGAGCCCGTGCAGCAGGCGCTCTACCTGGTCGAGCCCAACGTCGCCGAGTGGGAGGCGAACGCCGGGGTGCCGGGACGGGATCTCCGTCGCTGGCTGATCCTCCACGAGATGACGCACGCCTGGCAATTCGCCGCCCATCCCTGGCTCCGCGAGCACCTGAACGCTCAGCTCCAGCGGCTGGTCCAGGAGGCGATCGCCTGGCGTGCGGCGAGCGCCGAGCCCTGGCGGGCTCTGACCGCCGGCCTGCCGGCCCAGCGGGCGACGGTGCGTCGTCTGCAGGCGACCATGACCGTCGTCGAGGGGCACGGCAACTTGGTGATGAACCTGGTGGGGCGCCGGCTCCTGCCCTCCTTCGACCGGCTGGAGGAGGCCTATCGGCGCCGCAACGCCGAGCGGAGCCTGCTCGAGGTGCTGGTCTGGAGGGTGACCGGGCTCGAACTCAAGCTCGAGCAGTATCGAGTCGGCGAGCGCTTCGCGCAGGCCATCCACGATGCCTACGGGATGGCGGTCCTGAACCGGGTGTGGACGTCGCCGGAGACGCTGCCGACGGGCGAGGAGCTGCGGCGACCCGACCTCTGGTACCGGCGGGTGGTCGAGGGTCGCTGAGGGCCGACCCCGGCGGGCCACGCCGGGGCGTTCGGAGGGCGGTGGGTCGGTGCGGCCTTCCCGGCGGCGAAGGTCGCCCGGCTGCTTGCTGCCCCGCGGAGGCCGCGGGCCGTCAGTCCCTGAGCTCTTCCTCCGCGGTCTCGGCCGAGATGGGGAGGACCGCGACCGGCAGCTCGGAGATGTCGAAGTACCGGATCGGCTTGTTCAGGCGCTTGGCGATGCCCACCTGGACCTTCACCCCGAGCGAGATCCTGCCGAAGACCCAGACCTCGTCGCAGCGAGCCAGGAGGTTGTTCATGGCCTCCCGGACCACGCTCTTGGGCACGGTGTGGAGCAGGTAGTACTCGAAGAGCATGAAGGGGCTGATGGGAACCAACCCGGAGTCCAGGACGAACTTCTGGATGTGGTGCCGCCAGTAGAAGTTGCGGTTGGCCATCGCCACGTACACCAGCCGCTTGGGGTGTCGCAGCGTGTCCTCCGCCTGGTCGAGGGCGCTCGGCTTCGAGGCGGGGGTGAAGATCCGCTCGAGGATGTCCTCGGCGAGCTTGCTCGAGCTCGTTTCCATCGGCGACTATGCTATCCGTCCGTGCCAGATTTCCAGCTCACCGAACGTGTCGCCATCGTCACCGGCGCCAGCCGCGGGCTCGGCGCCGCCATCGCCGAGGGGCTGGCGGAGCACGGGGCGCGGGTCGTGCTCAGCAGCCGCAAGCAGGAGGATCTCGACCGCGAGGCGGAGCGACTGAACCGACGCTTCCCCGGCCGTGCGCTGGCCATCGCCGCCCATGCTGGCCGCGAGGCCGAGCTGAGGCTCCTGGTGGAGCGAACCCTGCAGGAGCTGGGACGCATCGACATCCTGGTCAACAACGCGGGGACGAACCCCTACTTCGGGCCGCTCATCGATGCCGACCTGGGCGTCTGGGACAAGACCTTCGAGGTCAACCTCCGTGGCTACTTCGTGCTCACGCAGCTGGTCTACCGGGCCTGGATGGCCGAGCACGGCGGCGTCGTCCTCAACGTGGCCAGCACGGGGGGGCTCCGCCCCTCTCCCGGGCTCGGTGTCTACGACATCACCAAGGCCGGGGTGATCATGCTCACGAGGCAACTGGCCCGCGAGCTGGGCGGCCGGGTACGGGTCAACTGCATCGCCCCCGGCCTCTTCCGCACCCGTTTCGCCCAGGCCCTGTGGGGAAACGAGGCCATCCTCAACCGGGTGGTGGAGGCGAACCCCTTCGGCCGCATCGGTGAACCGGCCGAGATCGCAGGTGCAGCCGTATTCCTCGTCTCCGACGCCGCCGCCTACGTCAATGGCGAGGTGCTGGTGGTCGACGGAGGCAGCGGGGAGGCGATGTGAGCCGGCCATGACGGGAGCCAGCCCTGGGGAAGGCCGCGGGACGGTTGCGACCACCGCCCCTCCCCGGGGCTCCTCCGGCGCGGCCGGGCGCCCCCGGCCGCGCCGCCGGCCTTCGGCAGGTGAGGCCGCCTGGGGTGCCCGCTCAGGCGACGGCGAGGATGGTGACGGCTCGCAGGCCCCCGGGGGCGCGTACCTTTACCTGCTCCCCGGGGCTGCGCCCGAGCAGCGCCTGGGCGAGGGGGGAATCCATGGAGATGCGGCCGTGGACGACGTCGGCATCTTCGCGGCCGACGATCTCGTACTCCTCTTCGCCATCGAGGTCCATGACACGGACGCGGGACCCCACGCGGACGGTCTGCAGGCCTTCGGACTCCAGCAAGGCGGCGGTAGCGGTATCCATGAATCGCGCTGCTCCTGATCCCAGTATTGGCTCACTGACTGTGTGCCTGCCTGGCTCACAGCCTACCGTTCCCTACTACGAAGAATCCACGGCGACGCGAAAAAAGTTACGCACGGACCGACGACAACGTGGCCGTCTCCGGCGTCGCAGGTCGTCTCCCCGGCGCCGAGAGTGCGGTGTGGTTTGTGCGCTCACTATGAGGTTGTCGCAGCTTTGGAGAAAGTCCGGTAAAGATTCATTGAAGCTTCGTCGAAATCTCGGTGAGGATGCGGTCGCGGCGGACCGGGCCCGGTCGTGAGGCGGAGGTTCGTCCTCGGGCGAGGCGCGCGGGCGGATGCGGGGCGAACGAAGGGTGGCGCCGGGAGGGGCGCAGCCGACCTCGTCCGACGGCGAGGGGCCGGACCCCGAGGCCGGCATGGACGCCCGGAGCCGCCCGACGGGAAGGACCTCCGGCCGGAAGGCTAGGTCCGCCTGATGACGTCTCGCTCCATGGCCGCCACCGCCTGCTGGACGGTGGCCAGCAGCGGCATCCCGGCCTGGCGAAGCGCCCACTCCAGCTGGCGCAGCACCGAGTACAGGCTCTTCATGGCCTTGATCGCGTCGCCGATGTCGACCGTGGGGGGGAGGGGGATGGCGTCCATGGCCTCACCGGCGGCCCAGCGGTAGGCGAAGTCGATGTAGTCGTAGGAGAGAGGACGGAGGTTGGGCTCGTCGAGCTCTTGCTCCAGATCGGCGAAGCGGAAGTAGAGGGCACGGATCAGCCGGCCGGTCTGGGCCACGGCCGGGGTCGGGTACCTCCGCGGGCCCCGCGGGCCGCGCTCGCGGCTGCGATCCTCCGCCGCCAGCATGGCCAGCACCGCGCACAGCTCGGCCGGCTCGAGCCCGTCGAACCACCCGTTCCACACCGCCTCGGTGATGAGCAGCGTGTTCTCTCCGTAGACGCGGGCCGCGAGCAGGCCCTTCTCGCTCGGACGGTCGCCGACCAGGAACCCGGTGTCGGCGAGGATGCGGCAGAGCCGCCGGAGCTTCCGCTGGTACTCCCCGGCCTGCGCCTCCAGCCGTCGCTGGCCCTCCTCCAGCTCCCGCTGCAGGGTTCGGTACTCCCCGTACGTCCCGAGGTGCTCGGAGAATCGCGGGCAACGGACCACCGTCAGCTTCCGCTCCCGGGCCTGGAGCTGACGCCGTTCTTCCTCCAGACGGCGCAGCTCTCGGTGGACGGCCTTGCCGGGGCCTGGCGTCCCCTCCTGCGCTCCGCGATGGCCGGAGCCCTTCCGCCCCCGACCGTTCAGCTCCCGCCGGCGCTGCCGGATCTCGATCCGGAGGGCCCGCAGCCGGTCCTCGATCCGGAAGTACTCGGCCACGTCCTCCAGGCGGCAGTGCTCGCAGTCCCAGGTCAGCCGCAAGTCGTCGAGGCGCGTGCGCAGGTTGGCCAGCCGCTCCTCCGTCCGCTGTGCGGCCTGACGTTTCTGGAACTGGCCGAAGGAGCGCGCCATGAGCTCATCGGCCTGCTCCGGCGTGTACAGGCGGAGGAGGTTGAGGGCCATGTTGTAGTTGGGCAGGAACCGCGACTCCACCACCAGGTTCTCGCCCATGGCGACCTCGTAGATGGTGCCGATCTCGACGTCGGACTCCTTCAAGATCACGCCATGGCCCACGGTGTCGATGCCGCGCCGCCCGGCGCGGCCCATGAGCTGGGTCAGCTCCCCGGTGGTGAGGGTGGCGAACTCGACGCCGTCGAACTTGGTGAAGGACGAGACCACCACCGCCCGCGCCGGCATGTTGATACCCAGCGACAGGGTCTCGGTGGCGAAGACGACCTTGATCAGGCCGGCCTGGAACAGCTCCTCCACCAGCTCCTTGTGATAAGGGAGCAGGCCGGCGTGATGGACCGCGAGCCCGCGCCGGAGCATCTCGGCGTCGACCAGGCGCCGGAAGAGCGCGGCCTCGTCGGCGTCGGCGAGCGAGCGCAGCCGCTGCTCGGTCAGCTCCGCGATGGCCCGCTTCTCGGCCTCGGTGGTCAGGTCCAGCTCGTGGAAGGCGCAGCGCTGCAAGGCCTCGTGGCAGCCGCGCCGGGAGAAGATGAAGTAGATCGCGGGCAGCATCTCCCGCGCCCGCAGCTGCTCGATCACCCGCAGCATGTCGTTGGAGGGCAGGTGCCGGAAGCCCCGCACCTGCGATCCCGCCTCCTCCTCTTCCGCGGCCCGGGTCCAGGTCTCCGGGTCGATGCCACCGTCGGGGCCGAAGAGCGGATGGAGACGGTTGCGCATGGCCAGCCAGAGCTTGAGCTCGGTCGGTCGCCGGTCGTGGTAGACGGTGGCGATCGGCCCCCGGTTCTCGGACATCCACCTGGCCAGCTCGGCGTGGTTCCCGATCGTGGCCGAGAGGCCGACGAACTTGATGTGGGTGGGCGCCTGGATGATCACCTCCTCCCACACCGAGCCGCGCGGGAAGTCGTCGATGTAGTGGATCTCGTCCAGGACCACGTAGCCGACGTCGTCCAGGCGGGGCAGGTCCTCGTAGATGAGGTTGCGCAGGATCTCGGTGGTCATGACCACGATCGGGGCCTCGTCGTTGATCGTGTTCTCGCCCGTGACCAGGCCCACCCGCTCGGCGCCGTACTGTCGGACGAAGTCGCGGTACTTCTGGTTGCTCAGCGCCTTGAGCGGCGTGGTGTAGACCACTCGTCTCCCCTCACGGAGGGCGCGGAAGTTGCAGTACTCCGCCACCACCGTCTTACCGCTGGAGGTGGGGGCGCTGACCAGGACGCCCCGATGGCGGTCCAGCTTCTCGATGGCCTCGATCTGGAACGGGTCCAGCGGCCAGGGCAGCGTTGCCTGGAACTGGTGGAGGTCGTCGCGGGTTGCGGTCTCGATACGTGCCAATGCGGTTCGCGTCTCGTTCGTCTTCCAATAGTAGGAAACCCCGACTCCGGCCCGTCGCTTCCCGCCGGTCGGTGCGCCCGTGCCCGGCGCCGCCTGCGGGCAGGCGGTCCGTGGAGCGTACGCTTAACGGCACCAAGGAGGAGTCGAAAGGTGGCGTCGGAGGGAGCAGCATCCGGAGGGGGCGGGGGCGAGCGGCCGCCGCTCCCCCTCGAGGGACTTCGTGTCCTCGACCTCACCCATGCCCTGGCCGGTCCCTACTGCACGATGTTGCTGGGCGATCTGGGGGCCGACGTGATCAAGCTGGAGCCCCCCGGCGGCGATCACGCGCGCCGCTGGGGACCGCCCTTCGTCGAGGGTGAGTCGGCCTATTTCCTCTCGGTGAACCGCAACAAGCGCAGCGTGGTCCTGGACCTCAAGCAGGCCCCGGCCCGCGAGGCGGCGGTCGCGCTCGCCCTGGCCAGCCAGGTGGTGGTCGAGAACCACCGGCCGGGCGCGCTGGCCCGGCTCGGCCTGGGGGCTGGGGAGCTGCGGAGCCGCAAGCCGGAGCTGATCTACGCCTCGATCAGCGGGTACGGCCAGGACCGTCCCACGCTGGTCGGATACGACCAGATCGCTCAGGGCACCTCCGGGCTGATGAGCATCACCGGCTCGCCGGACGGACCTCCCACCCGGGCCGGGATCCCGGTGGCGGACATCATGGCCGGGATGTTCACCGCCCACGCCATCCTGGCCGCGTTGCTCGAGCGCCGGCGGACGGGCGTGGGGCGAACCGTGGACGTGGCGCTCAACGACAGCCTGCTGGCGGTGATGACCTACCAGGCGGGCCGCTACTTCGCCACCGGGCAGGTGCCCAGCCGGGAGGGCAACCACCACTCCACGATCGCGCCCTATGGGACCTTCGCCACCCGGGACGGTCACCTCAACATCGCCGTCGGCTCCGACGAGCAGTATCGCCGCCTCTGCCAGGTCCTGGAGGCGCCGGAGCTGGCCGACGACCCGCGCTTCGCCACCAACGCCGGCCGCCAGGCCGCGCGCGCCCAGCTCGTGCTCGAGATCGAGCGCCGTCTGGCCCGGCGTACCTCGGCCGAGTGGCTGGCCAGGCTGGAGGCGGCGGGCGTCCCGGCCGGACCGATCCACGACCTGGCCGCCGCCTTCTCCGACCCGGTCGCGGTCGAGCGGGGGATGCAGGTCGAAGTGGACCATCCGACCGCGGGCCGGGTGGTCCAGGTCGGCTCCCCCTGGAAACTCGACGGCGCCTCCTCGCCGGTGCGCCTGCCGCCTCCGCTGCTGGGGCAGCACACGGCCGAGGTGCTGACCCAGGTGCTGGGCTACGACGAGGAGCGGGTCCGCGCTCTGGGAGCCGGCTGACACCGGGTCGGGGCGGATCAGACGTCGACCAGCTCCGTGCTCACGTCGACCACCCAGGCATCCCCGGCGGCGCCTTCCACGAAGCGCAGGACGTGGGCCAGGACCTCGTCCGCGTGCCGGCCGTCGGGGCTCACGCAGGCGATGCCCAGCTCGGCGAGCTGCCAGCGGTCGCGGTCGCCGATCTCGCTGGCCGCGACCTGGAAGCGCTGACGCGTTCGGTCCAGCAGGCTCCGCACCAGGTGTCGCTTGGCCTTCAACGAGCCGCTGTTGGGCAGATGGAGGGTGAGGCGCAGGACTCCGATCACCATGGCTCCGGGTTGACGCCGATGCTCTCCGGGTCCCATCATGCACGTCCGCGCGCCTCCGGTGTGGCAGCGGCCGGCGGCGCGGGCAGGAGGAGGTCGAGTGCGGGGAGGGGAGGAGGGAAACGACCGTCGGCCCGGGGGGTGGTGCTCCCGCCGACGCTTCCTGCGCGGGCTGGGGGCGGCGGCCGGCTCCCTGGCCCTGACCGCTGCCCTGGGCTCCGGCCCTCCGCCGCGGAGGCCGGGCGGCGAGCGCCCGAGGTCGGGCGGCCAGCTGGTGGAGGCGGGGTTGGCGGACGTGTCCCATCTGCTGCCGGTCCTGGCCCAGGACCCTCCGAGCATCCTCCTCAGCCGGATGCTGTTCGAAGGGCTGCTGGGCGTCGCCGCCGACGGCGGTCCGGTCCCGCTGCTGGCCGAGTCCCTGCCCCGGATCTCCCCCGACGGCACCACCTACACCTTCCGGCTCCGTCCGGGCCTGCGCTGGTCGGATGGTCATCCGCTCACCGCTGAGGACGTGGCCTTCACCTACCGGCTGATGCTCGACCCCCGCTACCAGGACCTGGGCTCGCCGTGGCGGGCCGACCTCACCCTCCACCTCGAGACGGTGGCCGCCCTCGATGCCCGGACGGTGGTCTTCCGCACCCGGGGCGTGTATGCCCCCTTCCTTCCCCTGCACGCGCAGCACGGCATCGTGCCCGAGCACGTGCTGGGCGGTCGGTCCGTGGCCGAGATCGAGGCGACGGGCTTCGACCTCGCCCCGGCCGTGGTCAACGGCAGCTTCCGTTTCCTGGGCCGGGGCCAGGGCGGGGAGATCGTGCTGGCCCGCAACCCCGCCTATCACGGTCCCCGTCCCCACCTCGACCGGTACGTGTACCGGGTCCTGACCGACGCCCGGACGCTGGTCGAGGAGCTGGCCGGCGGGCGGGTCGACCTGGCCGGTCAGATCGACCCCTCCCTCTGGCAGGAGCTGGCGGACCGCCCCGGGGTGGTCCGCCTCCCTCCCTTCCCGGTCCCGACCGTGACCTTCTACGCCACCAACCTGGACCCCGGTGCCCGGGCGGGCAAGCTCCTCTCCGACCCGGCCGTGCGCCGGGCCCTGCTCCTGGCCCTGGACCGGCGCCGGCTGGCGGCGGTCTACCGGGACCTGGCCGTGCCCGCGGACTCGGTCGAGCCACCCTGCTCCTGGGCCCACGTCGCCGCCCGGCCGGCCCTGCCCCACGACCCGGGACGGGCGGAGCGCCTGCTGGACTCGGCGGGATGGGTCCGGGGGCCGGACGGCGTCCGCCGGAAAGAGGGGATCGGGCTGGAGCTGACGATCACGACCGACCGGGAGAATGCCGAGCGGCAGGCCCTGGCCGTGGCCATGGGCCAGGGCTGGTGGCGGGTCGGGGTGAGGACCACGCTCCAGGTGGTCCCCTTCGCCCAGCTGGTCTCCCAGCTCACCCGCGAGCGCTCCTTCGACGTCCTCCTGGCCGGCCTGACCTGGCCCCAGGACCCCGACCAGTCGGCGCTCTTCGGCAGCGCGGCCACCGTCCTGGGCGGGCTCAACGGGTTCGGCTTCCGCGACCCGGAGGTGGACCGGCTGCTCGCCGAGGCCGTCCGGACCCTGGACCGCGGCCGACGCCGGCGCTGCTACGCCCTCTACCAGGGGCGCATGAACCAGCTGCTCCCGGCCCCCGCCCTGCTCTTCCACCGGGGGCTGTGGGCAGCCCGAGAGCGCGTCCGTGGTCTCGCCCTCGGACCCTACAACCAGTACGAGGGCCGCTCCTGGATGCGGGGGGTCTGGGTGGCGGACAGCCGCTAGTGTGGTGAGTCGGAGGTTCCGAGCCGGGTGGTGACGGGCACCGGAGGGTGCGGGTCCGGGCGTCGAGGCCGTCGCGCCCCGAAGCCATGGCGCCGGGAGGTCGGGGGCGGAGCTGGACGGGTTCTGGTTGAATCACGGTTCATGAGCCTGGAACGAGCCCTGGAGCTGGCGCGGGCGGGCCGCGCCGCCGCCGAGTCCGCGCTGCTGGAGGAGCTGCGCATCCCCAGCGTCAGCACCCTGCCCGAGCATCGGGCCGACGTCCGCCGCAACGGCGAGTGGCTGGCCGAGCGTTTCCGCGCCCTGGGATTCGAGGTCGCGCTGGTCGACGTGGTCGAGGGGGGACACCCGGTGCTGCGGGCGGACTGGTGCCGCGACGGGCGGGCGCCCTGGCTCACCGTCTACGGGCACTACGACGTGCAGCCCCCCGACCCGCTCGAGGAGTGGGAGACGCCTCCCTTCGAGCCGGTCGTCCGCGACGGCTTCGTCTACGCTCGGGGCTGCTCCGACAACAAGGGCAACCACCTCGCCGCCCTGCGGGCGGCCGGGTACGCCCTGTCCGCGGGAGGCCCGCCGGTCAACCTGCGCTTCCTGCTCGAGGGCGAGGAGGAGATCACGGGGCCGTCGCTGCCCGCGTACGTGCGCCAGCACGCCGCCGCCCTGGGCACCGACTTCGTGCTGATCTGGGACGGGTCGTTCGCGGCCGACGGCCGTCCGCAGCTGGTGACCGGGCTGCGGGGGTTGCTCTACGTCGAGCTGGAGGCCACCGGACCCTCGCTGGACCTGCACTCCGGGGCCTTCGGCGGCAACGCGCCCAACCCGCTCAACACCCTGGCCCGCATCCTGGGCGAGCTGAAGGACCGGGAGGGTCGGGTGACCATCCCCGGCTTCTACGACGCCGTGCGCATGCCCGACGAGGCGCAGATGGCGGACTGGGACCGAAGCCCGGCCTACGGTGAGGTCCTGCGCCGAATCATGGGCGCCCGCGCCCTCGAGGGTGAGCCGGGGTACAGCCCGGCGGAGCGGAACTGGGCCCGGCCCACCCTGGACGTGAACGGGTTCATCGGTGGCTTCACCGGAGAGGGGAAGAAGACCGTGATCCCGGCCCGGGCCAGGGCCAAGGTGTCGATGCGGCTGGTGCCGGACCAGGATCCGCAGGCCCTCCTGGACGCCCTTCGCGCCTACGTCGCGGAGCTGTCCACGCCCGGGGTCGAGGTCTCGGTGCGATTGCTGGGCGCGGCCCGACCGGTGGTGGCGGACGCCGAGCACCCGGGCGCGCGGGCGCTCTCGGCCGCCTACCGAGCCGCCTTCGGCCGCCCGGCCGCCCGCCTGCGAACCGGGGGCAGCATCCCGGTGGCGCAGGACTTCCAGGAGGCGCTGGGGGCGCCGATGATGATCAGTGGGCTCTCCCAGCCGGGGGCCGGTGCCCACGGACCCAACGAACACCTGAGCCTGGACCACTTCCATCGGGGGACCGAAGCGCTGCTCCACCTGATGTGGTCGCTGGGCAGCCCGACCGTCTGAGCCGTGGCTCCCGCTACGCTACGCCCATGGTTGAGCAGGTGCTCGAGCTCGCGCGCGCGAACCGCGCCCGGGCCGAATCCGATCTCTTCGAGCTGATCTCGATCCCCAGCGTCTCGGCGCTGCCCGAGCACCGCGAGGACTGCCGCCGGGCGGCCGAGTGGCTGGTGGCCAGGTTCCGGGCCATGGGCATGGAGGCGCGCCTGAGCGGCGGCGGAGCCGGTCACCCGGTGGTGGAGGCCGAGTGGTTGGGGCGCCCGGGCGCGCCCACGCTCACCGTCTACGGGCACTACGATGTGCAGCCCCCCGACCCGCTGGAGGAATGGGAGACGCCCCCCTTCGAGCCCAGCGTCCGCGACGGCTGCGTCTACGGCCGCGGCGCCGACGACAACAAGGGGCAGCACCTGGCCAGCGTGATCGCGGCCGAGCGCTGGTTCGAGCGCGGCGGCCCCCCCGTCAACCTCCGCTTCCTGATCGAGGGGGAGGAGGAGGTGTCGGGCCGGACCCTGCCCGAGCTGGTCCGGGCCGAGGCCTCCCGGCTGGCCACTGACTACCTCCTGATCGCCGACGGCGGCTTCGTGGCCCCCGGGCTGCCGGCGTTGCTCATCGGCCTCCGCGGGCTGGTCTACACCGAGATCGAGGTCAGGGGCCCCCGGGTGGACCTGCACTCGGGGGTGTTCGGCGGGGTGGCGCCCAACCCCTTCCACAGCCTGGCCCACATCCTCTCCGGCCTCAAGGACCGTGAGGGGCGCGTCCACATCCCCGGCTTCTACGATGACGTGCGCCCACCCGCCCCGGAGGAGCTGGAGGCGTGGCGAGGCCTGCCGCCGGAGGAGGACCGGCTCCGGGCGGCGGTGGGGACGGAGCTGGTGGGGGAGCCCGGCTTCAGCTCCACCGAGCGCCGCTGGGCCCGTCCCACCCTGGACGTCCACGGCATCGTCGGCGGCTTCACCGGCCAGGGGTCCAAGACCGTGATCCCGGCCCGGGCGAAGGCCAAGGTGTCGATGCGGCTGGTACCGGACCAGGACCCCGCCCGGGTGCTGGCCGGGCTGCGGGCCGCGGTCGCCTCGCTGGCCACTCCCGGTACCCGGGCGGAGGTGATCGAGCTGGGCGCCGCGCCTCCGGTCCGGCTGCGGGCCGACCACGCCGGCGCCGCCGCCCTGCGCCGGGCCTTCGAGCAGGCCTTCGGATCGCCGCCGGTCCTGGTCCGCGAGGGCGGCTCGATCCCGGTCACGATCGACTTCCAGCAGGCGCTCGACACGCGCCTTTTGGTCACCGGGTTCGGGCTCCCGGACGACGGGCTCCACTCCCCCAACGAGCACATGAGCCTGGAGCAGTTCCATCGCGCGGTCGAGACCGTGATCCGGTTCATGCACGAGCTGGCCGTGGCCTGAGAGCGGCCCGTTTCAGGGCAGGGGCAGGTCCCGGCTGCGGAAGAGCGGCTGGTAGTCCAGGCCCTCCGCCCGGATGCGCGCCTCGCCGCCTTCCTCGCGGTCGATGACCGCGATCAGGCGCGCGACCGTGGCCCCTGCCTCCCGCAGGCGGCGGGCGGCGGCCACCGCCTGGCCACCGGTGGTGACCACGTCCTCGATCAGGGCGAGGCGAGCGCCGGGGGTCAGCTCACCCTCGATGACGCGGCTGGTGCCGTACCCCTTCGCCTCCCGGCGCACGATGACCAGGGGCAGGCCCAGCTCGAGCGAGACGGCGCCTCCCAGCAGCACCGCCCCCAGCTCGGGGGCGGCGAGGCCGTCGACGTCGGGGGGCACCAGGCCGGCCAGCAGGCGGCCCAGCCGGCGGAGCAGGTCGGGCCTGGTCTCGAATCGGTATTTGTCGAAGTAGTGGTCGGAGCGGCGCCCCGAGCTGAGGACGAAGTCACCCCTCAGGTAGGCGGCGGCGACCAGGTCGGCGGCGAGGCGTCGGCGCTCGGCGTCCCGGTCGGCCGAGATCGGACGGTCGGGCATGCCATCACCGTAGCCGGAAACGGGACCGAGCGGCGCCGGGTGACCTCGCCGGCCGGCTCGGGACCGCTCCCGCCGGCCCCGCTCTCGGTGCCAGGACTCGATCACCGGCCGCTCGCCGGCCTCGTCGAGCTGGGGGAGCACCACCTCGATGACCTCGATCCGGACGCACCGTGGGCCGGGCAGGGGCGGGTTCTGGCCGGGAGCCGCGGGAGCGCGGCCGGCGGGCCTGGCCCCGCCCTTCTCGGCGCGGTCGCAGCCGGGCGGAGGATCGTCGGTCGACCGTGCAGGGCGAGGCGGGAGTCGAGGCCCTCGACCGGCCCGGCCCGACCCGAGGTCGACCTCGTCTCCCCGAACTCGATCCGCCGAGGCGTGGCGAGCCGTCGCGTCGGCGCGTGGCCGGGGTGGCGTTCCGGCGGCCCGGGAACCGCTCCTGCACCCGCTCCGCCGACCCTGGCTCGGCCGTCCCGAGCTCGCCCGGGAGGCGATGCCAGACGTGCTCGCGGGCGGGCCGGTCGGTGCCGTCCCCCGGCCTCGTCCCTGCCCGGTGGCGTCGCCGGCACCGGGTCGGGAGCGTCGGCGACCCCCTCACCCCAGACCTTGCGCGCCGTCTCGACCACCAGCTCCAGCCTGCGCCGCTGCTCGTCGACGGTGAGCAGGTTGCCGGGCGCGGTCGAGGCGAAGCCGCACCGAGGGCTGAGCGCGAGCTGTTCCCGGGGCAGGTAGCGGGCGGCCTCCTCGATCCGCCGGCGCAGCTCGTCCTGGGACTCGAGCCGCGGCACCTTGGACGAGACCAGCCCCAGCACCACGGTCTTGCCCGGTGGGACGAAGCGGAGCGGCTCGAAGCCCCCCGACCGCTCGGTGTCGTACTCCAGCGGGAAGCGATCGAAGGCGCCCTCGCCGAACCGCTTCTCGGCCAGCGGCTCGCAGCCGCCCCGGGCCAGCCAGGCGCTGCGGTTGTTGCCACGGCAGAGATGCATGGCGACGGTGACCGCGGGGTAGGCGGCCGCGCTCAGCCCCGGGGTCCGGAGCAGGCCGCCCATGGAGGCGCTCATCATCGTGATCTTGAACCGGCCCGGCGCGTGCCGGGCCAGGTAGCCGGCCTCGATCGCGGTCAGTCGAACCTTTCGCCGGACCTTCTCCGCGGCGGAGACCAGCTGCCAGTGGGTCTCCTCCTCGGAGGGGTCCGGGTCGTGATCGCGGTGCCAGCCGCTCCCGGTCGGCACCTCCACCGGGACCACCCCATCCAGGCTCTCCAGCAACCCCGCCATCCACGTCCCGCGTCGTACCTCGCCATCGGTGAAGACCTCGATCCCGACCTCCCGCTGGAGCGCGAGCGCCCGGGCCGCGGCCGTGTCCTCATGCTCCCGCAAGCGCTCCAGGGTGAGCTGGCCTCGCTCGTAGGCCCGTCGGGCCGCGAGCAGCTCCGGCGGAGCAGGCTGCCCACGTGCTCGGCATGGTAGCGGCCCACCTCCATGGTCTCCTTCCCGGTTGGTTTGCCCGACATGCTCGTGTGGCGAGCCGGAACCTCCGATTCACCACGCGAGAGGGCGAAGGTTGCCTTCCCAACCGGCGCGGGAGCCGGGGTGCGGGCCCGCGTCGAGCGCCGGTGCGAAGCCGGCGTTCAGGTGTCGAACCGCAGCACCACCTTGCCCACGCTCCGATTGGAGCGAAGCAGGTCGTAGGCGGCCGCCGCCTCCTCCAGGGGGAACGTGGCCGCGATCACCGGACGCAGCCGGCCGTCCGCCAGCGGGCCGGACAGGTCGCGTTCGAAGGCCGCCACCGCCGCCGCCAGGTCCTGGAGGGGGCGACCCCGCAGCGTGGAGCCGCGTAGGGTGAGGCCCTTGCCGGTCAGCCGGCGGAGGTCGATCGGGGTGATGGTGCCCCCCATGGTGCCCAGGAGCAGGATCCAGCCCCGATGGGCGGCCACGTCCAGGTCGATGGCCAGGTACTGCCCTCCCACCAGATCGACCACCACGTCGGCCCAGTCCCGGGGCAGCTCGTCGCGGGACATCTGGAGGGGACGGTCCACGCCCAGCGCGCGGCAGGCCTCCACCTTCTCGGCCGAGCGGGTGGTGCCGGCGACCTCGCAGCCGTAGAGCTTGGCCACCTGGAGCGCGGCCAGGCCCGTTCCCGAGGCCACGGCGTGGATCATCACCCGCGCTCCCCGGCGCAGGCCCGCCTGGGTCACCAGGGCGTCGTGGGCGGCCACGAAGGACTCCGGCACGGCCCCGGCGACGGTCATCTCCAGGCCCCTCGGCACCGCGGCACAACGACCCTCGGCCACGGCCACGTACTCCGCGTGGCCGCCGCCCTCGGTCAGGCCCATGACCAGGTTCCCGGGCCGGAAGCGACGCGTCTCCGAGCCGGCCGCGACCACCTCGCCGGCGAACTCCAGCCCGGGCACGTCGCTGGGCACCCCCGACGGCGCCGGGTCGCCGCCGGCCACGCGCCAGAGGTCGGGGCGGTTGAGGCCGGCCGCCCGCACCTGCACCAGCAGCTCGTCGCCGCTGATCGAGGGGACGGGGCGTTCGTCCACCTCCAGTCGGTGTCCGCGGATGGTCAGCGCTCTCACCCGGTGCGCCCGCCGGGCCGGGGCTCGAACGGCCGGCCACGGGGCTCGATCACCGGCTCCCCCTCCCGCATCACCACCTCGCCGCGGAGCGCCGCCAGGCGGGGGTGGCTTCGGCCACGCCGGCCGTGCCGGGGGCTGAGCCGGTGTCGCGAGCGGAGGCGGCCCTCGTCGATCCTCCACTCGGCCTCCGGGTCCACGATGGTGGGGTCACCGTCCGAGCCGGGACGCAACGCCCCCCTCCACGGGTAGACCCGGTACAGACGTGTCGTGCCCGCGGCCAGGCCCCGGCACCGCCGTTCGGGGCTGATCCGGCCCGCCGTCATCGCGCCCAGCAGCACCGGCGGCGGCGTCTCCACCCCGATCGCGCCGGCCGGCACCTCGGCCGGGCTCCGCTCCTTCTGCTCCCGGAGGTGGGAGGCGTGATCGCAGCCGACGGAGGTGATGGTACCGCCGGCGATCCCCGCCCACGACGCCTCACGGTCGGCGGCGGTGCCAACCGGCGGGGAGACCTCGAGCCGGCTGCCCGGGCGCGGGTCCTCGGCGTCGGTCAGGGTCAGGTACCGGCGGCAGGTCTCGGCCGAGGCCGTGATCCCCGCCGCCTGCGCCTGACGGACCCCCCGGAGACCTCGGGCGGAGGAGAGGTGGACCACGTGCGGGCGAGGGCCCGTGCCGCCGGCCGTCTCCGCGAGCAAGGCGATGGTGGCCGCCTCGGCGGTGTCGGGAGGGGCCGCCAGCAGGTCCGCGTCGTCCCGTACCGTCCCCCCCAGCCGCCGGGCCGCCGAGTCGAGCACCCGCCGCTCCTCGCTGTGCACGGCCAGGAGCCCATCCGCCGCCGCCACCTCCCGGAGGAGGTCCTGCACCTCAGCCGTGCCGGGCGGCGGCAGGAGGCTCTCCGGCGATCGTCCGGCCGTCTCGTAGACCGGCTCCCGGCGCTCGCGGTCGAGCGCGTACCCCCAGTAGCGCTTGATCCCCACCGCGCTGGCCTCGATCAGGGGGCGGATCTCGGCGCCCAGGGACTCCCCTCGGAGGCCGAAATCGGCCCATGCCCGGCCCTGGTGCATGGTCCCCCGAGTCGCGACCAGGTGCGCGGCGTCCAGGGGGGGCACGGTGTTTGGCACCTCGAAGATGGTGGTCACGCCCCCACCTACGGCGGCCAGGG
>DASRBU010000064.1:0-9487 GCA_035653475.1 Candidatus Dormiibacterota bacterium
TAGAACGGCACCAGCAGCCGCACCGGCGCGCCGCGCTCGGGGCGGAGGGGGGAGCCGTTCATGCCCAGGGCCAGCAGCACCGAGGGGCGGGCGGCGGTGGCCAGGTCCAGGTCGTCGACGTAGGCCCCGTCGGCGGACTCGAAGCGCAGCGCCCGCGCCTGGGCGAGGGGACGGGCCCGCGCCACCACCTCCCCCAGCCGCACCCCCTGCCAGTGCACCGCCGCCACCGACCAACCGCTGACGCAGTGGAAGTCGGCCCGCACCTCGGCCTGGGGCAGGGCCGCCAGCTGGTCCAGGCCCAGCCGCAGCGGCCGCTGCACCAGGCCGTCGACGGTCAGCCGCCAGCTCTTGCGGTCCCAGGCCGGGATCGACCCGGTGACGCTGTAGAAGTGGAAGCCGTCGCCGGGGCTGAGCTCCCCCAGCGGCGCCTCCAGCCAGGTACGCAGCGCCCGGGGCAGGCCGTCGCCGAGGACCAGCAGGCCGGCGGCGCCGGCGAGGCCGCCCAGGAACGCCCTCCGGCCGATGGCCCGGCTCACCGGCGCCCCCCTCGCCCGCGCCCGGCCGGGTCGAAGGCCCCCATCCGCTCAGACCCGGTACACGAGCAGGAAGCCACAGGCCAGCCCCACCCAGAGCAGCGGGCCGGGCCGACGGGACGAGGCCGGGTGGAGGTCGGTCCAGCGGCCAACGGCGTAGGCCAGGGCCGTGGTGCCCGCCAGCAGCCAGGCGATGGCCGACCCGGCCAGGGCGCGGGAGGTCCCGAAGCCCAGGGCGAAGGTCGCCGTGCCCAGCAGGCCGGCCAGCACCGCGACCGGTCGGGGCTGTTCCTCGAGCACCGCCGCCGCCACCGCGGCCGCGGCCGCCGGGACCAGCACCAGCATCGAGGTCAGGTGGTGGGCGGTGGCGGGGACCGGGGCCACCAGGGCCGCCAGGCCGGCCACCTCCGCCACCAGCGCCCTCGGCCCCCGCAGCCGGCGGGCGGCGCGGGAGGCGGCGTAGCCGGCCAGGCCGGCCGCCGCCGCCACCAGCCAGGCCGACTGCGCCACCACCAGCTCCCGGACCACGTCGCCCCCGGCCGGGGCGAGCGTGGCCAGCGCCGTGCCCAGGGCGGGCACGGTCAGCAGCAGGCCGGCGAGCAGGGCGCCCACGCCCACCCCCAGCGAGGCCGGGTGGTCGCGCAGACGGGGGTGGTCCGAGAGCAGGGCCATGGAGAGCATCCAGGAGCCGGTGGCCAGGTAGATCACGCCACCGGCCTCAGACCCCGGATCACGCGCCCCAGGTCGGCCGGGTCGGGGAAGAGCACGGGCAGGTCCAGCCCGGCGGCGCGGTACTCCTCCAGCCGCTCCCGACACTCCGGCTCCGGGCCCACCAGCGCGTGCCGGCTCACCAGCTCGTCCGGGAGCAGGTCGAAGGTCGCCTCCAGCCCCCCGCGCCGGGCGCGGCCGCGGAGGCGGTCCAGCAGCTCGGGGTCGAGCCCGGTCTCCGCGGCCAGGTTGGGGAAGTGGACCAGGTAGCCGGCCAGCAGGGGCCGCACCCGGGCCGCCGCCTCGGCCACCGAGTCGGCGACCGCCACCACCATGGCCTGGCCCACCTCCCCTCGGAACCCGCCCGCGCCCGCGACCCGGTCCAGCCGGGTCCGGGCCCGCTGGGTGTAGGCGGCCGGCATGAAGGCGTTCAGGATCACACCGTCGGCGATCGCGCCGGCGCAGTCGAGGGCGCGGGGGCCGGTGACGCAGAGGTAGATCGGGATCGGGGCCGGCGGCCGGACCTCGGGGACCAGCCCGGCCAGCCGGACGAAGCGGCCGGGGTGGGAGATGGGCGACGGCGCCGTCCAGGTGGCCCGGACCGCGGCCACGAACTCCCGGAGCCGGCTGACCGGGAAGTCGAAGCCGTGGCCCTGCTGGGCGAGCGGCCCGGGCGAGCCCGGGCCGAGGCCGAGGACCACCCGGCCGGGGGCGGCCTCGGCCAGGGCGGCCCAGGTGATGGCGGTCAGGGCCGCGCCCCGGGTGTAGACGTTGATGGCCGCGCTCCCGATCCGCGCCCGATCGGTGCCCAGGGCCAGGGCGGTCAGGGCCGTGACCGAGTCCCGGGTGATGCGGGTCTCGGCGTGCCAGAGGGACTCGAACCCGGCCCGCTCCGCCGCCTGCCCGGCCGCGACCAGCGTGCGCAGGTCGGGTCCGCCCAGGAAGCCCAGCCCGACCTTCATGGCGACATGGTGCCGGTCGCGGCCGGGGTGAGGGCGGATCGCAACCCTCGGCGGCCCTCGGTCCGGGGACGGCGTCCTCGGCTCATGGCTCGGCGTAGGCGATCCGGAAGAGGGTGCGCACCAGCACCTCGATGGCGGCGCCGATGTGCTCGGGCTCGGTGCGCTCGTCCGGGCGGTGGCTGTGGCCGTCCCGGCTGGGCACGAAGAGCATGGCCGCCGGGCAGAGGGTGCCGATCAGCTGGGCGTCGTGGCCGGCGTGGCTGGGCATGCGGCGCCAGGGCACGCCCGCCTCGGCGCAGGCGGCCTCCAGGGTGGCGCAGAGCCGAACGTCGAAGTGGACGGGCCGCTGGCCCAGCCGGTGCTCGACCCACGCGGTCAGGTTTCGCTGTGCCGCCACCTCGCCCACCAGCCGACGCAGCTCCGACTCCAGCTCCTCCAGCGCCCGCTCCTCGGGGTGGCGGAAGTCGATGGTGAGCTCCGCCGCCCCCGGGACCTGGTTGAAGCCGCCCGGCCGCACCACCAGGCTGCCCACGGTGGCGACCGTGGGCGCCCCCCGCCGGAGGGCGATCCGCTCCGTCCCCAGCGCCACCTCGGCGGCGCCGAGCAGGGCGTCGCGGCGGCGGGTCATGGGGATGGTCCCGGCGTGGCCGGCCACCCCGAGGAGGCCGACCGCCAGCACCCGCAGCCCGACGATCCGGTCCACGACCCCGATCACCTGATCGGTCTCGAACAGCACCGGCCCCTGCTCGATGTGGGGCTCGAGATAGGCGACCAGGTCGGAGCGCCGGGCCTCGGGGATGCGCGCCGGGTCGAGGCCGCAGCTGGCCATGGCCTCGGCCAGGCTGGTGCCGGAGGCGTCCCGCAGCCGCTCGCTCTCCCCGGGCTCGATCAGCCCGGCCAGGGCGCGACTGCCCCAGAAGTTGCAGTGGAACCGGCTCGACTCCTCCTCGCAGTTGGCGAACACCTCCAGCGTGCGCCGGGGCCGGCCCAGGTTGGCCGCCAGCCAGCGCACCGCGCAGCCCGCCACCACCACCCCGAGGACGCCGTCGTAGGCCCCGCCGCCCCGCACCGAGTCCATGTGGGAGCCGGTCAGCACCACCTCGGGACGCTCGCCGGCCAGGCGGCCGAAGCGGCTGCCGACCGCGTCCACCCACACCTCCAGCCCTCCCTCGCCCAGCCAGAGCGCCACCTCCTCCATGGCCGCCCGCCACTCGGGCGTGTACACGAGCCGGCTGACCGAGCCGTCCGGGCCGGCGCCGTGGCGCCGCAGCCGCTCCAGCATCCGGCAGGCCTCGGCGGCGAGCCGCCGGCGTTCCTCGGCGTCGAACCGGCCGAGATCGGCTGGCACGGCTACTCCGACCCCACCGACGCCTGCTCGGACATGGCCGCGCGCAGCTCGCGGGTGGCGACCTCGTCCACCGTCTTCGAGGCGGCGTCGATCACCACCCCGTACAGCGTGCGGGCCGACTCCAGGCTGATGAACTCGTCCAGGACGTCGTCCAGCACCTGCTGCGGGTCGCGCTCGAGGGGGTCGCCGTAGCCGGCCGCGCAGGGGC
This sequence comes from Candidatus Dormiibacterota bacterium, assembly GCA_035653475.1. Taxonomy (GTDB): domain Bacteria; phylum Chloroflexota; class Dormibacteria; order Dormibacterales; family Dormibacteraceae; genus CADDZO01. The sequence goes on from DASRBU010000064.1 coordinate 3,760, forward strand.
TCACGGTCCGGATCACGTCGCCCGCCTCCGCCCAGCGCGACTGGAACTTGGAGGGCAGGTGCAGCTCGGTGCCGTCGCGCTCGATCAGGACGACATCGCCCGGGGTGCCGTCGTAGCCGCCGAAGGCGCCCCGGGGAGGGTGGCGGTGGCCGTCGCCCTCGAGGCTCATGTGGGCCCGCTCCTGGAACTGCATGTCGCGGATGGAGCCCATCCCGCCCCGCCACCGGCCGGCGCCGCTGCGGTCGGTGCGCAGCTCGTAGCGGGTGACCCGCAGGGGGTAGTGGGCCTCGATGTCCTCGATCGGGTTGTTGCGGGTGTTGGCGTAGAGCACGTCGACCGCGTCCACGCCGTCCCGCCCCAGCCGGCCGCCGTAGGCGCCCTCGGTGATGTCCATGTAGACCCAGTACCGCTGGTCGACCACGCCGCTGTAGGCGATGACCTTCATGTTGGCCGTGCCCGCCGCCACCCGATCCGGGCAGATGGGGGCCAGGGCCGCCATCAAGGTGTCGGCCACGATGTTCCCCGGGCAGAAGCGGGCGATGGTGGCGCAGGGGAAGGTCGGGTTGGCCAGCGACCCGCGCTCGGCGAGGATGCGGATGGGCCGGACCAGGCCCGAGTTCTGGGGCACGTGCTCGTGGGTGGCCTGGTCGAGCAGGATGGAGCGCAGGGTGACGTAGATGGCCACGTCGACCGTGCCCACGAAGGGCATGTTGATGGCCCGGTCCGGGACCTGGGGAGCGGTGCCCGTCAGGTCCACGGTCAGGGTGTCCCCCTCCACGGTCACGGTGACCTTGATCAGCTGGTCGCGTCGGGAGGGGTCGGGGTCGTCGGCGAAGCCGTCGATGTGGCCCTCGGCCGAGTAGGTGCCGTCGGGCAGCCGCTCGATCTCCCGGCGGAGCATGCGCTCGGAGTAGTTCATCAGCTCCTCGGTGGCGGCCTCCACGGTCTCCCGGCCGTGGCGCTCCAGCAGCTCCAGGTAGCGCTGGGCCCCGATGTGGCAGGCGGCCACCTGGGCCTCCATGTCGCCCACCACCATGTCCGAGGCGCGGACGTTGTCCCGCAGCAGCCGCCAGACCGCCTCGTTGCGGCGACCCCGCTCGTAGCACTTGATGGCCTTGAACTGGAGGCCCTCGGCGTAGGCGTCGACCGCGTCCACGATCCCGCAGGAGCCCGGAGTCATGGAGCCGATGTCCAGGTGGTGGGCGGTGGTGAAGCTGAACCCGACCAGGTCGCCGCGGTGGAAGACGGGGACGCAGAAGCCGACGTCGGGCCCGTGGGAGGCGCCGTGGTAGGGCGAGTTGTGGATGACCACGTCGCCCTCCTCGAAGCGGTCGCCCCGCTCCTCGAAGAGCCGGAGGATGCCCCGCAGGTAGCCCGGGATGGGGCCCAGCTGCAGCGGGGTGGAGAGGGCGCACTCGCAGATCTGTCGTCCCTGCGCGTCGAGCAGGGCGACGCCGAAGTCCTCCGATTCCCGGATGATCGAGGAGTAGGACATCCTGGTCAGCTTGTGCCCCACCTCGAGGGCGATGGAGTCCAGGGCTCCGGCGATGACGCGGGCGGTGACGGGGTCGATGGGCCTCGCCGGGGGCCTGCCCCGCTCGTACTCGATCACGTCCACGACCGGCGCGGCGTGGGTCATCTCCCAGCTCCTCCTAGACCTGGATCAGCAGATCGCCGGAGGGCAGCACCTCGGCCCCGGCCCCGGGCGGCACCACCACCGTGGAGTCGGCCTGGAGCAGCACCGCCGGCCCCTCCAGCCGCGTCCCCACCGGCAGCCGCATCCGCTCGTAGAAGGCGGTGGCGTGGGTCTCCAGCCCTCCGTCGCGGGCGAAGTGGACGCCGGCCCGATCGATCGGCGCCGGTGTCCCGCTCCCCGCCGGCGGCGGCAGCTCGGGCATCCTGGGCAGCCGGCCGGTGGCGACCACGCGGATGTTGACCAGCTCGATCGGGTTGTCGGGGAAGGCGTGGCCGTACTCCTCGCGGTGGAGGCGGTTGAACTCCTCCCGGAGCCGGCGGATGCTCCCGGCGTCGAGGTGTCCCTCCGGCATCGGCACCCGCAACTCGTAGCCCTGGCCCAGGTAGCGACAGTCGGCCGCGTGCCGGATCCGGATGTCCACCTCGGCCACCCCGTCCCGCCGCAGCTGCGACCGGGCCTCGGCGTCGAGGCGGCGGAAGTCGGCGTCGAGCCGCTCCAGGTCGGCCTCGGTGTCGAGCATGAACTCGTTCTGGATCAGGTCGTACTTGAGGTCGCCGCTGAGCAGGCCCATGGCCGAGGTGATGCCCGGGTACCGGGGCACGATCACCTCCGGCACCCCCAGCAGGCGGGCCACGGCGGCCGCGTGCAGTGGGCCGGCGCCGCCGAAGGCGACCAGGGTGAAGTGGCGTGGGTCGTGCCCCTTCTGGATGGTCCGGGAGCGGATGGCGTTGGCCATGTGGTGGTCGACCAGGGTCACGATCCCGGCCGCGGCCTCCAGGGTGGAGAGCCCGAGCCGGGCGCCGAGCTCGCCCACCGCCCGCTGAGCGAGGGCTGGCTCCACCTTCATCTCCCCGCCCAGGAAGTGGTCGGCCCTCAGCCGTCCCAGGACGAGGTTGGCGTCGGTGACCGTGGGCTCGCTCCCCCCCAGCCCGTAGCAGGCGGGTCCCGGCCGCGCCCCGGCGCTGCGCGGGCCCACGCGGAAGGCGCCGCCGGGGTCCACGTAGGCCACGCTCCCCCCGCCCGCCCCCACGCTGTGGACGTCGATCATGGGGATCAGCACCGGGTAGCCGGCCACGAAGGTGTCACGGGCGGTGGCCTCGACGATCCCCCGCTCGGTCACGATCCCGAGGTCGGCGCTGGTACCGCCCATGTCCAGGGTGATGAGGTGGTGGCGCCCGCAGGCGTGGCCGACGTGGGCGCCGGCGAGCACGCCCGCCGCCGGCCCGCTGAGCAGGAGCGTGGCCGGGTAGCGGGCGGCGAACTCGGCCGTGGCCACGCCCCCGTTGGAGCGCATCAGCCGCAGCTCGGCGTGCATCCCAGCCTCCCGCATCCGCTCCACCAGCCGTCGCAGGTACCGACGGACCCTGAGCCCGACGAAGCCGTTGATGGCGGCGGAGGTGAAGCGCTCGTACTCGCGGAACTGGGGGAAGAGGCTGGCGGAGGTGGTGACGAACGCCTCCGGTGCCACCTCCTCGACGATGGAGCGGGCTCGCTCCTCGTGCTCGGGGTTGCGGTAGCTGTTGATGAAGCCGATCACGATCGACTCCACCCCCGCCTCCCGCAGCTCCCGGGCGGCGGTGGCGACCTCCTGCTCGTCGAGCGGCGTGATCACCTCCCCCCTGGGGCCCATGCGCTCGGTCACCACCTTGCGATCGCGCCGGCGGATGAGGGCCCGATCCTGCCAGGGCACCTCCATCTGGATGGAGTAGTGCAGCGGGCGCTGGTGGCGGGCGATGTGGAGGATGTCGCGGAAGCCCCGGGTGGTGATCATCCCCACCCGGGCGCCATCGTGCTGGAGCAGGGAGTTGGTGGCGATGGTGGTGCCGTGGACCAGGAAGTCCACCTCCCCGGCCTCGGGGCCGGCGGCCGTCAGCCCCTCGATCAGGCCCCGGGAGGGGTCGTCGGGCGTGCTCGGCACCTTGTGGATGCGCACCCGCCGGGACTCGGTGTCGACCACGATGACGTCGGTGAAGGTTCCGCCCACGTCCACTCCGGCCAGCTTCATCGACCAGGTCTCCCCTTCCGAACCTACCGGCGGCTGGCCGCCCGCTCGTAGACGGCGGCCAGGGCGCCCGGGCAACCGACCAGCTCCTTCGGCTCCGGCCGCTTGAAGGCCGCCACCCTGGAGGTGGTGAGGCCGTAGTGGTGGAGCGCCTCGGCCAGCTTCACCCCGCACGCCACCCCGTCCAGCACCGGGACGCCCAGCTCGGCCTGCATCCATTTGTCCAGCGGCCCCAGCCCGGCGCAGCCGAGCAGGATGGCCTCGGCGCCGTCCTCGGTGATGGCCCGGCTGGCCTCCTCCACCATGAGCGCTTTGGTCCGCTCCAGATCGGCCTCGATCTCGAGCACGCTCAGCGGCGTGCAGCGGATGGAGGCGCACCGCGTCTCCATGCCGTTGCGCCGGACCAGCTCCTCCAGGAGCGGCCTGACCCTGGGGAGCACGGTCACGATCGACCACTTGTGGGCGACCAGGCTGGCCAGGTGGAAGGAGGCCTCGGCGATGCCGATCACCGGCACCGGGGCGACCTCCCGACAGGCGGCCAGGGCGGGGTCGCCGTAGCAGGCGATCACGTAGGCGTCGTAGCGCCCCCGGGTCTCCGCCACCAGCGCCAGCGTGTGGTAGGCGGCGAGCACCTCGTCGGCGTTGCCCTCGATGGACCGCGGCCCGGACGGCGGCTGCACCGTCTCGACCGCGGTCCCCGGACCGGCGGCGGCCGCGGCCACGCGGCCGATCTCGTCCGTCATGGCCCGGGTGGTGTTGGGGTTGACGACCAGGATGCGCATCTCGTGACCTCTATCCGAGCACGTGGGTGGAGAGCCGGAGCCCCAGCAGCGCGCCCAGCACCGCCAGGCAGCCGGCCATGATCAGCAGGTCGATCGGGCGCAGGCGCACCTCGCGGAAGAGCACCCGCGGCCTGCCCGTCTCCTCGGGCAGGTTCAGCCCTCGCAGCTCCATGGCCATGGCGATGTCCTGGCTGCGACGGATGGCGCTCAGCCCGAGCGGCACCGCCGCGGTGACCACGCCCGGGAAGAAGATCAGGGGGTTGAAGGAGCCGAGGGCGTTGGAGCCGCGCGCCCTGAGCGCGCGCTGGATGACCATGAACTCCTCCTGGATCAGGGGGTAGAGCCGGATGGCGAAGGCGAACATGAAGGCCACCTTGTAGGGCAGCCCCCAGCGGTACATGGCCATCCCCCACTGGAAGGGCTCGGTGGTCATGGCGAAGAGGGTGAAGGCGAGGCCCATGGTGCCCAGCCGAAAGCCGAGGTCGAGCCCCACCCGCAGCCCCGGCCCGGAGGCGCCCACCCGCACCGGCCCCAGCTGGGTGGACCAGAGGTAGGGCGCCCCCTCGATCAGGAAGGTGTGGACCAGGGCGATGGCCGCCATGATCGGCAGCATCAGGAGGATGAACGGGTAGTACTCGGCCGGGGAGATGCCGGCCAGGGCCCAGATGGCCAGGATGAGGAGGAAGAAGAGGACCCAGGGCTGGGGCACGAGGAAGCTGATCAGCAGGTAGCTGACGACGAAGATCAGCTTGGTGCGGGGGTCCAGGTGGTGCAGGAAGGAGTCCTGGCCGCTGAACTGGTAGAGCGGCCTCATCGTCCGGCCACCTCCAGCGAGGAGGGCGCCAGCCGCGCCACCGCCTCCTCGACGCTGAGCGGCCGCGGCTCCAGCCCCAGCCGGTTGCCCAGGGCCGTGATCGACGGGGGCTTGACGGAGGTGCGCCGCAGCAACGCCTCCTCCCGGAACACGGCCTCGGGCTCCCCGAAGGCGACCAGCTCGCCCTCGCAGAGCACGGCCACGAGGTCGCAGTGGGCGGCGACCAGGGACATGGCGTGGGTGATGACCACCACCGTCCGGCCCTCCTCGCGGGCGATCCGGACCAGCAGGCGCATGATGGCGTGGGACTCCTGGAGGTCCTGGCCGGTGGTGGGCTCGTCGATCACCATCACCGACGGCTGCATGGCCACGATCGAGGCGATGGCCAGGCGCTGGCGTCCGCCCTTGGAGAGACGGAAGGGGTGGAGGTGGCG
>DASRBU010000065.1:0-5036 GCA_035653475.1 Candidatus Dormiibacterota bacterium
AGGTCGCGGTCCACCTGCTGGGGGCCGGCCCCTGGGTCGGGGACCAGGATGAAGACGGCCGGGAACTGGATCGAGGGCAGCAGCTCCTCGTCGATCCTGGCTGCGCCGACGATCCCGCCCCCCATCAGGATGGCGGCGAACAGGAGCACGAGCGCCCGGTTGCCCAGGCACCAGCGGATGATGGCACGCATTCGGGTACGAACTCCCCTCCGGCCGGCCCCGCCCCGGGCGAGGCCGCATTCCTCGGCGAACGGGGCCCGGGCCGCAGGCCCCGTTCAGCCTACCTCCGGACGCGGCCACGGGTCGCCCGCAGCGGGCCGGGAGGCCGCCGGCCTGGTGGAGGCGCGATGGGGGCCAGGCCCGCCGACCGAGTCAGGGCACCAGGTTGATCAGGCGGTCGGGCACGTAGACGACACGGCTGGGCCGCTCGCGGCCCAGGGCGCGACGCACCGCCTCGCTGGCCAGCGCCCGTTGGACCGCGGCGCCCTCGTCCAGACCGGTCGCCACCCGCAGCCGGTCCCGCACCCGACCCGCCACCTGGACCACCAGGGTCACCTCCGGCTCGGCGGCCAGCTCGGGATCGGCCACCGGCCAGGCGGCATCCGCGCACAGGCCCCGCCCGCCGGTTCGCTCCCACAGCTCCTCGGTGAGGTGCGGCGCCATGGGATGGAGGAGCAGGATCATGGTTCGCACGGCCTCGTCCCACGCCTCGCCCCGCTCGCCCCCGCGCTGCAGGTGGTCCTGCATGGCGTTGGCCAGCTCCATCAGCGCGGCCACGGCGGTGTTGAAGTGGAAGCCCTCGTAGTCCGCGGTCACCCGCTGGATGGTTTGATGGGTACGGCGTCGGAGCAGGGTCGGGTCCGCCCCGGCCCCGGTCACCGGGAAGCTCTCCGGCTCCAGCGCCAGACGCCAGACCCGCTGCAGGAACCGGACCGCCCCCGACACCGCTTCGTCGGTCCACTCGGCGTCGTCCTCGGGAGGGCCGATGAACATCTCGTAGACCCGGCCGGCGTCGGCCCCCTCCCGCCGGACCAGGTCGTCGGGGGCCACCCCGTTGCCATGGGACTTGGACATGACCTGCCCCCCCCGCTTCACCATGCCCTGCGTGAACAGGCGGGTGAAGGGCTCGACGGCGTCCACCAGGCCGGCGTCGTGCAGCACCTTCTGGAAGAACCTCGAGTAGAGCAGGTGGAGGATGGCGTGCTCGACGCCCCCGGTGTACTGATCGACCGGCATCCAGCGGTTGGCCAGCACGGGGTCGAAGGGCCGGCTCTCCTCGTGGGCGCTGGTGTAGCGCAGGAAGTACCAGGACGAGTCGATGAAGGTGTCCATGGTGTCGGTCTCCCGCCGGGCGGCCCGGCCGCAGCTCGGGCAGGAGGTCTGGTAGAACTCGGGCAGCTCGGACAGGCGCCGGTAGGTCGGGGGTAGCAGCACGGGGAGCTGCTCCTTCGGGACCGGCACCACCCCGCAGGCGCCGCAGTGAACCACGGGGATGGGGCAGCCCCAGTAGCGCTGACGCGAGATCAACCAGTCCCGCAGCCGGTACCTGGTGCTGCGGGCGCCGATGCCCAGCCGCTCCACGTGATCGGCCACGGCGTCGAACCCGGCGCGGCTGTCCAGGCCCGAGAAGGGACCGGAGTTGACCATCACGCCCGGCTCCACGTAGGCCTCCTCCAGCTCGCCCCGGGGACCGGAGGGGGGCGCGATGACCTCCCGGATGGGCAGACCGAAGCGACGGGCGAACTCGAAGTCACGCTGGTCGTGGCCGGGGACCGCCATGATGGCGCCGGTGCCGTAGCCCATCAGGACGTAGTCCGCCACCCAGATGGGCACCCGCTCCCCGTTCAGCGGGTTGACGGCGAACCCTCCGGTGGGAACCCCGGTCTTCTCGCGCTCCGTGGAGAGGCGATCGATCTCGCTCGCCCGACGAGCGCGCTCGACGTAGGCCCGGACCTGGTCGCGCCGCTCCGGGCTCGTCACCCGCTCCACCAGCGGGTGCTCGGGGGCAAGGACCATGAAGGTGACCCCGAACAGCGTGTCCGGCCGGGTGGTGTAGATCCGCAGCTTCTCGCCCTCCAGGCCGAGGACGGGGAAGTCCACCTCCAGGCCATGGCTGCGGCCGATCCAGTTGGCCTGCATGACCCGGACCTTCTCCGGCCAGTGCGAGAGCAGAGCGAGGTCGTCGAGGAGCCGGTCGGCGTAGGCGGTGATGCGGAAGAACCACTGCTCGAGATCGCGCTTCTCGACCACGGCCCCGCAGCGCCAGCAACGGCCCGAGATCACCTGCTCGTTGGCCAGCACGGTCTGATCGACCGGGCACCAGTTCACCGGGGCCAGGGCCCGGTAGGCCAGCCCGCGCTCGTAGAAGAGCAGGAAGAGCCACTGCGTCCACCGATAGTAGGAGGGGTCGCACGTGGTGACCTCGCGGCTCCAGTCGTACAGGATGCCCAACATGGCCAGCTGCTCCTTGGCCCGGGCGATGTTGTCACGGGTCCAGCGCTCGGGATGGATGCCGGCCTTCATGGCGGCGTTCTCCGCCGGCAGGCCGAAGGCGTCCCAGCCGAAGGGGTTGAGCACCTCGTAGCCGCGCATGCGCTGGAAGCGCGAGAAGAGGTCGCCGATCACGTAGTTGCGCATGTGGCCCATGTGCAGGTCCCCGCTCGGGTAGGGGAACATGACCAGGTTGTAGTACTTGGGCCGGTCGGAGGCGTCGGCGGCCCTGAGCACGCCGCGCTCCTGCCAGATGCGCTGCCACTTGGGCTCGATCTCCTGGGGCACGTAGCCGCGCCGTTTCGTCACCGCCATGTGAACCTCACATGTTAGCGTCGGAACGATGCGGAACCTCTACGCACCCTGGCGCATGGAGTACATCGAGGCTCCCGCCCGGCCCGGCTGCCTCTTCTGCCGCCTCTGGGCGGCGCCGCCGGACGACGACCGCCGCAACCTCGTGGTGCGACGGGAGGAGGGGGCCATGGCCGTGATGAACCGGTTCCCGTACAACAACGGGCACCTGATGGTCGCCCCCAGACGCCACGCCGGCAGCCTCACCGGCCTCGACGACGACCAGACGCTGGCCGTCATGCGCCTGGTCCGGCGGTCGCTGGAGGTGCTGCAGGCGCTCATGAGCCCCGAGGGGTTCAACGTCGGTCTCAACCTCGGCCGGGTGGCGGGGGCGGGCATCCCCGACCACGTGCACGTCCACGTCGTGCCGCGCTGGAACGGCGACACCAACTTCCTCCCCGTCCTGGGTGAGGTCAAGGTGATCAACGAGCACCTGGAGCGCACCTGGGAGAAGCTCGCCGCCGGCTTCGCCCGCTCCTGAGCCGGCGGCCACCGCCCTGGCCGGGCGGGCTCCCCATGGGACCCGGCCGCCCGCCTCCATCGCCGCCCCGCGGCTCCGGGGGACGACCCCGGCCGCGCCCGGGTCTTCGAGCCCGGCCCGTCCGAGCGCGGCTACGCTATCATTTCGCCCCGTCACGGAGCAGCGGGGGAGGGAATCGGTAACGTCCGTCGGTACGCTCGCACAGGAGTTGGCTTGGGTTCGGTCATCAAGAAGCGGCGCAAGAAGATGCGGAAGCACAAGCATCGCAAGATGCTGAAGAAGACGCGCTGGCAGCGCCGCGCTCGCGCCTAGCCGAGAGTCCGCACCGCGCCGCCGTCGGACCCAGGCCCGGAGCGAGCGGGAGGCTGAGAACGGCCCCTGGTCCGGACCGGACCGAGGCCCTCGGCCGCCCGGCCTCGCCGGGAACCGCCGCAGGCGTCGGCCCGCCTCGTCTCCGGCGAGCGCTGGCAGGACGCGGCGTTGGGGCCACGCCGGTTCGCCCCCGGGGTGACGGTGCTGGTGCTCGTCGCCGTCCCGCATGGGCGCACGGTCGCCTCGCCCACGTCCGGCCTCGCCCGTACGCGGTCGGAGGCGCCGGATGCGCCCGAGCCGCTGCTGTCCTCGCCCCACCCGCGGAGGGCCACCGCGCCCCGGTGGTCGGGCCGGCGGGCAACCGGCTCGCCGAACGACACGCCCCCGTGCCTGCCGGCTCCACGCCGCGGCGCCGACGCAAGGTCCGGTTGCCCCGAGTGGGCCGGTCCGAAGATCGGGATCAGAGCGGCTGGACCGGGGTCCCGGCGCGTGCCCGGACGCGGTCCGCGGCCCGCCCCTCCCTGATCGCCACCTCGAGGAAGCCCATCGACCCCTCGTAGACGAAGAGCTCGCCCCAGGGCGCTTCGCTGAAGGTCCTGGCTGTGGCCCGGATCTCGGTGTCGGCGATCCGGAGCCCGCGCACGGGCGGCTTCAGGCTGGTCACCAGGTTGCCGAAGTCGTCGACCCAGAGCACCGCCGGACCGGTGAGGGGCAGGACCTGAAGGCCGCCCTCCAGCGGCCGTCCCAGCGTGGAGGGAGATCGGCCCGCGGCCAGGGCGGCGGCCGCTGGGGCGAACACGTCCCGTCCCTCGAAGGTGGGCGAGGCCCAGCTCGGCCGGGTCAGCTGGATCTGCGTCCCTGGCCGGGCCGGGGGCGAGGCCGTGGCCGCCTCGGCCAGCAGCAGGCCGAAGACGCCGTTGTCCGGCCCCACGTACCAGGAGCCGCCCAGCTCGAAGGCCACGGCCCGCCGGGCGCTCCCGACCCCGGGGTCGACCACCACCAGGTGCACGGCGCCGGGTGCGAAGTGGCGGGTCCCCGCCCAGAGCACGAAGGCGCCCGAGATGACGTCGAAGGGCGGCACGGTGTGGCTCACGTCGACCAGGACCGCGCCCGGACAGCCCTCCAGCAGTCGGGCCTTCATGGCCGCCACGTACGGCGAGCCCGCCCCGAAGTCGCTGGTGAGCGTGATCACGGTCGCCCCGGGCCGGCGCCCGCCGGCCCCTTCTGGCACGGACATCGAGGGCAAGTGTAGGAGTCGGGAGGGCGCCGGCGGCATCCCCCGGCGGGGAGGGCCGGACGCCGCCGGTATACTGGCCCCGTTCACGGGGCGATAGCTCAGCCTGGGAGAGCGCCTCCCTCGCACGGAGGAGGTCGGCGGTTCGAATCCGCTTCGCTCCACCAC
>DASRBU010000066.1:0-10441 GCA_035653475.1 Candidatus Dormiibacterota bacterium
CCCAGCAGGGGCGAGCTCGCCCCGGGGTCCCAGGGATCCCCGCGGACGATCCGTCGGATGCGGTAGCCCCGCCCCTCACCGTCCTCTTCCCAGTCCACGCCCAGGAACCCCTGGCGGTAGTTGGGCCCCTGGCGGTAGGCCCCCCCCGCCTCGTAGGCGTGGGAGGTGCCCAGCTCACCCTGTAGCTCCCAGAGCAGGTCGGAAAACTCGGAACGGGTGGTGACGCGGTCCACCAGGGGCAGGTAGCGCCGGTGGATGTCCTCCCAGTCGACGCCCGAGAGGTCCTCGGTCCAGAACTGCTCCCGCTGCAGCCGCCAGGCCTCCCGGAACATCTGCCTCCACTCCGCAGCCGGGTCGACCGAGACCTTGACCCGGTCCAGGTCGACCCAACCGCTCTCCCGCCCCGGCCCGTCGTCCTCGGGCGCTCTCTCACCCGCCCTCAGCACCCGCAGGCCGCCGCGGGCGCGATAGAGGACCGTCCTGGCGTCGCGGCCCACCTGGAAGTCCTCGACGCCGTCGATCAGTCGCTCCTGCCGGTGGGTCTCCAGGTCGTAGCACTCCACCGTCCCCACCCATTCCCGGTCGGGGCCGCAGGGATAGGAGGAGAACAGCACCTTGCCCCGGATCCCCTGCACTCGCCCGTACCGCCCCACGGGCACCGGGAAGGCCACCACCCGATCCTCGATGCCTTCCAGGTCGATCTCCACCGTCGGCGCCGCCTCGGCCTCCTCCGACCGGGCCCGCTCCAGCGCCGCCGCCTCCTTGCTGGTCGGCGGCCGCGGACGGGGGACGAAGGGGTGGGGCACATCGCGCCGCAGGGCGACCGCGAAGGGCCGGGAGGCCCAGGGAAAGCCGTACGCGAACTGGATGGCGTCGCCGACCGGCTCGAAGTCGCGGCGGCCGATGAAGTACAGGTAGCGGCCCTCGGGGTCGAAGGCGGGCATGGAGTCGCGCAGCACCCGCCCCGAGGCCAGGGCGGTCTCGCCCGTGTCGACCCGGCAGAGCTTGATCACCGTCGACTGGGGGGTGTCGGGGAATCCGTAGGCGATCCAGCGGGCGTCGGGCGACCAGGCCACGCCCTCGGGACGCTCGAAGGGGCTCCGGTCGAGCAGGCGCAACTCGGGGCGCTCGCCGCGAAGGTCGACCAGCAGCACCTCGTTGCGATGGTTGACGATGGCCACCAGGTCGGCGACCGGCGCCACCTGCAGCTCCACTACTCGGCCCACGTCGAGGTCGCGCAGCGGCTCGGGGGGGACGGAGGCGTCGGCGTGCAACACCACCAGCTCCTCTCGGTCACCGGCCCCGCTGGAGGTCGCCACCAGCCGACGCCGGTCGTTGAGCCAGGTCAGCAACCGGTACCGCACCCCTTCCGGCTCCCCGTGCTGAGACACGGCCCCTTCCCAGTTGGCGAAGGTGAAGGCCTTGCCCCGGGTGGTGATGGCGAGCCCGGTGCCATCGGGGCTGAGGGTGGCGCTGTCCAGGTGCCGCTCGGCCGACACGAAGCGGCGATTGCGCTGGGTCCGGGAGCTGGGCAGCTCCACCTGCAGCCGGCGCGGCGCGTCGGCGCCGCAGTCGAGGAGGTAGAGGTCACCGCCGGCGTGGTACACGAGCGCTCGGCCGTCGGAGTCCAGGTTGCGCGCGTAGAAGTCCTCGTGATCGCTGTGTCGGCGCAGGTCGTCGCCCTCGGGAGTGCAGGAATAGACGTTCCCGACCCCCTCGTGGTCGGAGAGGAAGTAGATGCGGTCGCCCACCCAGCACGGACAGGATAGGTTGCCGTCGAGCAGGATCAGGGGGTGGAAGGTGCCGCTCCCGTCGCGGTCGATCCAGAGCGTGCCCACCCGTCCGCCCCGGTACCGCTTCCAGTAGGCCGGGTCACGGGTGGCGTTGCGCCCCAGCACCAGGGCACCGCCCGGGCCGCGGGTGATGGTGGTCGCCGGACCGAGCGGGATCTCGCGCGGGAGGCCGCCCTCACGGCCGACCTGGTTGAGCCAGAACTCCCCCGCGAACGGCCGACCGGCGGTGGTGGCGTAGACGATGGCGGCCCCGTCCGGCGTCCAGCCGGCCACGCGACACTCCGCGCCCTGGAAGGTGAGCCGGCGCGGCTGGCCGCCCGAGGCCCGCATGACGTAGACCTCCGGCGGCCCCTCCTCCTCGCCCACGAAGGCGATCAGGGAACCGTCGGGCGAGAACCTGGGCCAGCTCGCCTCCGCCACCCCCGCGGTCAGCCGGTAGGCCCGGCCGCCCTCCACCCCGACCAGCCAGAGGTCGTCCTCGCAGACGAAGACCACCCGGTCCCGGAACAGGGTGGGGAACCGCAGATAGCCTCCCCCCGACGCGCTCACACCCGACGTACGGTAACACCCACCGCCGGGCCCGCGCCGGCCCGCTCCGGGGTCACGGGCCCCGCCGTCCGCGGCGCCGACCCCTGGGCTGGGCGGCCCGCGGCCTCGCCGCGGCCGTCGCCAGGGCCACCTCGGCGTCGTCCTCCGGCTCGCCCTCGCCCGCCAGCTGCCGCCGGATGGCGACGATGCGGTCGCGCACCCGGGCCGCCTCCTCGAACTGCAGCTCCCGGGCCAGGCGCTTCATCTCCCGCTCCAGGTCGCGGGCCATGGCCAGCAGGTCCTCCCTGGGGAGGCCGGTGCCGGCCATCAGCTCCACCGCGTCGGCCCGGGCGTCCTTCTCCTCGATCTCCAGGGCGTAGACCGCCTTGCGGATGGTCTCGGGGGTGATGCCGTGCTCCTGGTTGTAGGCCATCTGGCGGGCGCGGCGCCGTTCCGTCTCGTCGATGGCCTGCCGCATGGAGTCCGTGATCCGGTCGGCGTACATGACCACGTGACCCTCGACGTTGCGGGCCGCCCGGCCGATGATCTGGATGAAGGAGCGGTAGGACCTGAGGTAGCCCTCCTTGTCGGCGTCGAGGATGGCGATGAAGGCCACCTCGGGCAGGTCCAGCCCCTCGCGCAGGAGGTTGATGCCCACCAGCACGTCGAAGGCGCCGAGCCGCAGGTCGCGCAGGATCTCGACCCGCTCCACCGCGTCCAGGTCGGAGTGGATGTAGCGCACCCGGACGCCGTACTCCTTCAGGTAGTCGGTCAGGTCCTCGGCGAAACGCTTGGTCAGCGTCGTCACCAGGCAGCGCTGGCCCCGCTCCACCCGGCGCCGCAGCTCGGCGATCAGGTCGTCGATCTGGCCCTCGGTGGGGCGCACCTCGACCGTGGGGTCGACCAGACCCGTGGGCCGCACCACGATCTCGACCAGGCGCTGCGCCCGCTCCAGCTCGTAGGGCCCGGGGGTGGCGGAGACGTAGACGATCTGGCCCACGCGCTGGTCCCACTCCTCGAAGCTCAGCGGCCGGTTGTCGAAGGCGCTGGGCAGGCGGAAGCCGTACTCGACCAGGGCCTGCTTGCGGGAACGATCGCCGCCCAGCATCCCCCCCAGCTGGGGCACGGCCACGTGCGACTCGTCGATGAAGACCACGGTATCGTCGGGCAGGAAGTCGAGCAGCGTGTACGGGGCCTGCCCCGGCTGACGGCGGGTCAGGTGACGCGAGTAGTTCTCGACCCCCTGGCAGGTGCCGGTCTCGCGCAGCATCTCCAGGTCGAACAGGGTCCGCTGACGCAGCCGCTGCGCCTCCAGCAGCCGGCCCTGCTCCTCGAACCACCGTACCCGCTCCTCCAGCTCGGCCTCGATGTCGCGCAGGGCCAGCTCGAGCTTCTGACGCGGGGTCACGTAGTGGCTGGCGGGGAAGATGGTCAGCTCCTCGTGCCCGGCCACGATCTCTCCCGTGAGCGGCTCCAGCTCCTGGATGCGGTCCACCTCGTCGCCGAAGAACTCGACCCGGAAGATACGCTCCTCGCCGGCCGGCACCAGGTCGATGACGTCGCCCCGGACCCGGAAGCGCAAACGGCCCAGGTCGTAGTCGTTGCGTTCGTAGAGCATCTCGGTCAGCTTGCGCAGGAAGATCTCCCGGCGCAGCGACTGGCCCCGTCGCAGGTGCAGCGACTCGCCGATGTAGTCCTCGACCGAGCCGATGCCGTAGATGCAGCTGACGCTGGCCACCACGATCACGTCGCGTCGTGTCAAGAGCGAGGTGGTGGCCCGATGTCGCATGCGGTCGATGTCGTCGTTCCGGCTCGAGTCCTTCTCGATGTAGGTGTCCGACTGGGGGATGTAGGCCTCGGGCTGGTAGTAGTCGTAGTAGCTGACGAAGTACTCGACCGCGTTGTTGGGGAACAGCCGCCTGAACTCCGCGCAGAGCTGCGCGGCGAGGGTCTTGTTGGGGCTGAGCACCAGGGCGGGGCGCCCCAGGGCCTGGATGATCCAGCCCATCACGTTCGTCTTGCCGCTGCCGGTGACGCCCATCAGGACCTGCTCGCGGAGGCCCGACCGGATGCCGTCCACGAGCTGCTCGATGGCCCGGGGTTGATCCCCTCGGGGCTCGAACGGTGCCTCGATCTGGAACCCGGCTCCCACCCGAGTCATTGTACCTCCGGCCCACCACAACTCCGGAACGAATGTTCGATCTGGCCTCCCCGGGGACGTCGGCGTAGGCTCGAGGGTGGCGATGGCCAGGTCGGAGCCCAACCGCACGCCGGCGGGCGGGGAGCGAGCGTTGCCCTCCCCTCGCGACGCCCGGGACGTCGCCCAGGCCATGGGCACCTGGGTGGGGGCGTTCCTGGCCGGCTTCCGGCCGGACCGCGAGCCGGGCTCGCCGTCGCCGCCGCGGCCGACGGAGCTGGCCTTCATCGCCGCCACCGAGGGGGCCGTGCTGGCCGGCCTTCTGACCCGGCTGAGCCTGGAGACGGCAAGGGAGGCGGCCCGGCGGCTGGGCCAGGGCCTCCTCGACCTGGCCGGGCCGCCGGCGCCCGTCGGCTCCGGGACCGAGCCCATGGTCGCGGCGCAGTGGAGGCCGGCGGCCGAGGCGGCCGGCCCCGGCGCGCCGGCCGGCCGAGGACCACGGGGCGCGGTCCGGAGGCCCGAAGCGAACGCCCCCATCCCTCGCCCGGTGGCGATCCCGGCCCTGGCCGCCGACCTCCTGCCCGCGCTGGCCAGGGCGGCCCTGGCCCCCGGCGGTCTGCAGCGGGCCGCGGCCGTGGCCGGCGCCGCCGGTCGGTCGCTCCCGGCCCTGCTCCGAGGCCTGGAGGCGGCGGCGCTGGCGCGGGAGGCGCTGCGGGAGCAGCGCCCTCCGGACCGGGGCTGAGCGCGGGCCGAGCCGGTCGCCGGACCCGACCGCAGCCCGACCCGTCGGTACCCCTCGAAGCGCCCGCTCAGGGCCGGGTTCGGGACCACGACCTCGACGGCGTGGCCTCCGCGGCCTCGGGCCGCTCCCCGGTCCCGGCCGAGCCAGCCGACCGGGCGGGTAATCTTCGCCCCATGGCCGATGCGTGCCCGCACCCGTGGCCGAGGAGCGCCGGCTGATCTCGTCGGTGGAGGTCCTCGGCGATCGTTGCCTGGAGTACGTCCAGGTCCGGCTCCGGCCTCTCGTCATCCTGGTCGGCCCCAACGGGAGCGGGAAGTCGTCCTTCCTCGACGCCCCCCACCTCGTCCGCGACCTGCTCCGCGACGGGCCGGCCGAGGCGGTGGCGGCCCGGGCCGACGAGCTGGAGGACCTGACCTGGATGCGACGGGGCACCCACTTCGAGATCGCGCTCGAGGTCGAGCTGCCCGAGCGGCTGGCCCAGGGGACCCGCTCCAGCTGCCGCTACGCGGTTCGGATCGGCCGGACGGCCGAGGGCGAGGTGGGCGTCCTGGAGGAGTACCTCTGGCTCAAGCCGGCCCGCGAAGCCGTCGCCGGCGCAGGTCCCGTTCCTCCCCCGCGACCCCGCGGCTCCGGCCACGCTGGTCCACGAGCCCCCGGGGTCGGGCTGGCGGGTGGTCGTCCGCAAGGTGCCGAGGTCCGGCAACGACGACGTTCGGAGCGAGACCGGCGACCGGGACATCCAGTTCCGGGTCGGCCCCCGGCGGGCCGCCCTGGCCAGCCTGCCCGACGACGAGTCCCGGTTCCCGGCCGTCACCTGGCTTCGTCGCTTCCTGAGCGACGGCCTGCTCCGGCTCCAGCTGAACAGCCAGGCCATGCGGCGGCCGGTCTCTCCCCGGGGCCAGCCGGTAGGCGGCGACCATCATCCGGGGGCACCATCTCGGCGAACGCGTCCAGCTCGGCCTCGGGGGTCTCGAACACCAGCTCGTCGTGGAACCGGAGCTGGAGGACCGGGTATGGTCCGGCTCGCCCCACGTCCCCGGGATCCTGGGCTGGAACCGACCCGACCGGCTCCACCACTGGCTCCGGCAACGTGGGCTCTGGCCGGAGGACGCCCCCATGCCGCCGGACCCGGAACGTGCCCTGAGGGCGGTGCTGCGGACCACGGGGAAGCGGGCCGGCCCCTCCCTCTCCGCCGAGCTGGGGGGCAAGGTGAGCTTCGAGGGCGCTCGCGCCCGGTCGTTCGCCCGGCTGGTCGCGGTGCTCCAAGGATGGTTCGGAGAGGGAGAGGCGTGACCCGGCGAACGGGGATCGGCGCCGGCCGAGGCCGCCTCCTCCCCGACCCACGGCCGGGCGATCGCCGTCCCGGCGATCGGGTCCCGGACCCGGGCGTGGGGTCGGCCGCCGGTCCGATCCACGCCGGCGGGCGCTCCCCTTCAGCCCGGCACCAGGTCGAGCTGGGCGAAGCGGCCGTCGTCGCGCCGCCGGCCCGGCCTCCAGGCCACCGGGCGTCGGAAGGCCGGGCCGGCGAAGGCGAAGGAGTGGTACTCGCCGCGCTCCCCGCAGGGGTCGATGGGAAGCTCGACGATGTCGCGCACGAACCCCGGGTCGATCAGCCGCCCCAGCCAGGTCGGGTCCAGGCGGGCCAGCTCGACGCAGGTCAGCACCGCCCGGCCGCCGCCCTCGACGAACTCGGTCAGGAGCGCCGCCGGGGGCTCGCCCCAGAGCGGCTCCACGTGCTCCAGGTCCGCCTCCCGCACTCGCTCCTCGTACCAGGCGCGCACGTCGGCGAGATGGATGTCGCCCAGCACCGCGCCGGCGAAGCCCTCCTCCCGGAGCCCGGCCAGCTCGGCCCGCAGCCGTTCGTCCATGTCCTCCCAGGTCGCCGGCACGGCCCGCAGCTCGACGCCGATCGCCTCCGCCTGAGCGCGGAGCATCGACACCCGCGTCCCGTGGAAGCGCACCCGGCCCGTGGCCGGATCGTAGAACGTGACCAGGCGCCGGACCTCCAGGCCCAGGCGGCGTGCCCGGTCCAGGGCCAGGGCGCTGTCCTTACCGCCCGACCAGAGCAGGGCGTACGCGCCCCTCACCCCGGGCGACCGCGGATCGGCGCGCCTCACCCGGGCAGGGACAGGATGAGGGCCTCGACCACGCTCCCGGCGGGCAGGCCCCGGTCACCGGGCGGCACCCTGACCAGGGCGTGAGCCCCGACCAGGGACATCAGCCGCGACGAGGACTGGGAGCCGGTGGTCTCGGCCACCAGCTCACCGCCCTCCCGGCGCAGGGTCACCCGCTGGTACTCGGTCCGATCGCCGGCCGCCCTGGCCTCGAAGCCGAGCCGCACCGGCAGCGTTGGCCGGTGGAGCCGGCGGTGGCCCTGCAGCCTGCGCAGAGCCGGGCGCACGAAGACCTCGAAGGTGACCAGCGAGGAGACCGGGAACCCGGGCAGCCCGAAGGCCAGCCGTCCCTCGGGCAGGGTGGCGAAGGTGAAGGGTTTGCCCGGCTTCAGCTTGACCCGGCCCAGATGGACCCGGCCCAGCGACTCCAGCAGCGGCTTCACCAGGTCGTGGCTGCCGACCGAGACCCCGCCCGAGGTGACGAGCACCTCGTGGTCACGCAGCGCCTCGACCACCAGCGAGCGCAGGGCCTCGGGATCGTCGGGGGCGATGCCCAGCACCGTGACCTCCGCCCCCGCCTCGCGCAGCGCCGCCAGCAGCGCCCAGCGGTTGGAATCGACGATCTGGCCGGGTCCTGGCGTCTCCCCCACCTCCACCAGCTCGTCCCCGGTGGAGAGCAGGGCCGCCCGGGGCCGGCGGTGGACCCGCAGGCGGGGCAGGCCCAGCGCGGCCGCCAGCCCCAGCTCGGCGGCTCCCAGGGGCTCGCCCCGGGGCAGGATCAGCTCGCCCTGACGCAGGTCGTCGCCGGTCCGGTACAGGTTGCGCCCGGCCGGGAAGCCCTCCGGCACCAGGACCTGGCCGTCCTCCTCCCGCGTGTCCTCGACCATGACCACGGTGTCGGCTCCGGGCGGCACCACCGCGCCGGTCAGGATGCGGACCGCTGCCCCCTCGGGCAGGGTGGAGAGGAACGGCCGTCCGGCGGCCGACTCGCCCACCACCCGCAGGCGTCCGCCTCCCCCGGCCGCCCGGAAGGCGTAGCCGTCCACGGCGCTGGCCGGGAACGGGGGGAGCGGTTGGGACGCGACCAGGTCCTCGGCCAGCACCCGACCCTGGGCGTCGGCCAGGCCGACCTCCTCGGCCGGCAGCACCGGCGTGCGCTCCAGGACCACGGCCAGGGCCCGCTCGGCGTCGACCAGGGGATAGCTGGAGGCCCTCATCACTCCTTTATCACCTCGAAGCTTAGCCGGGAACGGAGACGGGAGAGGGCGGCGAGGACCGGGGGGCCGAGCAGGAGCACCATGACCAGGTTGCCCACCGCCCGGAAGCTGTCGTAGGCGAGCGAGGTGACCAGGTAGAAGCGGGCGAAGTGGAGCAACGCCGTGGCCGGGGCCAGCCCCGGGCTCCAGCCCAGGGTCGGGTTGCCGCCGTAGCCGGCGACCCAGGTCTGCACGTCCATCAAGGCGCCGAAGGCCCAGCCGCTGAGCAGCCCGACCACGGCCAGCAGCAGGACGGCGCCGGGAGTGGCTGGCCCCGACGGGCCGTCCGCGGGCCGGTCCGGTCCCCCCCGACCACGACCCCGGGCCAGGCCGGCCAGCCCCGCCCACGCCCCCACCCAGCCGGTGGCGAAGATCTGGTAGGGGAGCCAGGGTCCCACCCCGCCCTCGCCCAGGGCCGAGACCAGGATGGCGTAGGCCCCCACCAGGAACCCGTAGGAGGGACCGAAGACGAACCCGGCGCAGAGCACCAGGAAGAAGATCGGGCTGAAGCCCCCGATCCCGGTCACCACCGCCAGACGCAGACCGGCGTCGATCGCGGCCAGCACGGCCAGCAATGCCAACCGGCGGGCGTCCAGGTGACGGGTGCCCAGCTCGATCAGGAGCAGGGCCAGGGCCGCGGCCAGGGAGAGGGCCAGGGCGGGGGCGTCGGGCACCCCGCCGGGGGCGAGGAACGGCCAGACGAACAGGCCCACCCCCGGCAGGGAGATCGCTCCCAGCGGGATCGCGGGCGGCCCGCCCCGGGCCCGCCCGGTCATCCGCCCCGCTCTCCGGCCGGGGAGACGGCCATGCGCCGCAGCACACCCTCCACCGTGACCGGGCCGCCCGGGTAGAGCCGGCCGATCTGGGTGGCGAACTCGGAGGGGTCGGAGAGGGCCAGGGCGGGAGGGCCGAGGTCGCGGACCGCCCCCTCCCCGACCCTGACCACCCGGTCGCCGACCTCGGCCGCCAGGTCGGCGTCGTGGGTGGCCAGGACGACGGCCGTGCCCCGCTCCCTCAGCTCCCCCAGCAGCGAGCGGAGGGCGGCCCGGGCCTCCCCGTCCATGCCCCGGGTGGGCTCGTCCAGCAGGGCGATCGAGGGCGAGCCCGGCAGCACCGCGGCCAGCGCCGCCCGCTGACGCTCGCCCGTGGAGAGGTCGCGGGGGTAGCGGTCCGCCACCCCCAGCAGGCGCAGCCGGCCCAGGATCACCTCGGGGGGCTCGGGGTCGTCCGTCCGCTCCAGGGTGAAGCGGACCTCGTCCCGGAGCGTGGGCCGGTGCAGGAGGACGGTGGGGTTCTGGGGCAGGTAGGCGATCCGGCCCGGCCGGCGCCGGACGGTCCCCGTCATCGGATGCAGGGACCCCGCCAGCAGGCGGAGCAGGGTGCTCTTGCCCCCGCCGTTGGGCCCCATCAGCACCACCACCTCGCCGGCGCACCCGGCCAGGTCCACCCCCTCCAGGACGGCGCGGTCGGCGGGGCCGGCGCTGACGTCGCGGAGCGTCCAGGCCTCCGGTCCCGAGACCGGACGGGGCCGGTCGTCCCCGGGCCCCAGGCGTGGGACCGGCGCTTCCTCGGGCGTCAAGGGCAGCGGGTCCCAGCCCAGCCGCAGGCCGAGGCGCACGATCGCGGGCGGGACCGGCAGCCTGGCGGCGGCGGCCCCGGGATCGGCGAAGGCGGTCACCCGTCCGGCCTCGACCAGCACCACCCGCCCGGCGGCCGGCAGCCACGGCTCCAGGCGGTGCTCGGCCACCACCACCGTCCGCCCCTCCCGGACCAGGTTCCGGCAGGCCACCGCCAGCAGGCGCGAGCCCTCGCGGTCGAGCTGGGAGGTGGGCTCGTCGAGCACCACCATCCGCGGGCGCAGGGCCAGGGCC
>DASRBU010000067.1:0-11536 GCA_035653475.1 Candidatus Dormiibacterota bacterium
AGACCTCGTCCGGTGGACGATCGATGACGATCTCGCCCTCGACGGTGACCATGGCCGTCCTCGTCCACCCCGGCGGCGCCGGCCAGGCTCGCCGTACGGGGTGATCCCACCATACGGGTCCGGCGCTCCCGGCGCTCGCGCCGATCGTGGCTCCGTGCCCTCCTCCTCCCCGTCACCGGGGACCCGACGCCGGCGGGAATCGGAGGTCCGGCCGCGGCTGGGGAGCCGTGCTCCCGGAGGCGGGCGTCCCCACAGCGCCCTCGGGGCGTGGCGATCCCCCGACGGGATGTCCCGATCACCGCGCCGACGGCCGCGGGCGCTCGGCGCGAAGGCTCCGGGACCTGCTCAGCCTCCGGGGTGAGGGCTGTGCGCCAGCCCGTGGTCGATGGCCAGCAGATAGCCCCGGGCCCGCTCGGTGAGGGGGTATCGCCCGACCAGGGCCCAGAAGCCGGGGCCGTGATCGGGCTCCAGCAGGTGGGCCAGCTCGTGCACCAGCAGGTAGTCCAGCACCCAGTCGGGGAGGCCGGCGGCCCGGGACGAGATCCTGATCACCCCCGCCGCGACCGAGCACGAGCCCCAGCGGCGGCGCTGATCGGCGAAGGCGATCGAGCTCCAGCGCAACCGCCCTTCGAACAGCCGCCGGTTCAGCGCTCGGGCCCGGCCTTCCAGCCGTTGGTCGCTCGGGCGCGCCCTCCGGAGGCGACGCTCGATGCGGGTCCACATCCGCTCCGCCCAGCGCTCGCGCTCGGCCATGGGCATGGCCGCCGGCACCCGCAGCTCGAGGACGCCGTCCACCAGGCGGGCCGAGATCGTGCGCCGGCGCCGCGGGGAGGCGACGATCCGGACCTCCGGCCGCCGGAGGGGCGCGGAAGATCCGTTCATCGGCCGGGGTCGGCGCCACCGCGCCCTGGCCGGGCCGCCTTCCTCATCACCGGTGACCGCCCCTTTCCTCCCCCGCCGTCGGCGGTCAGGATGGAGGCATGTGGCTGGGGCTGCTCTCGGTGGCCGCGGCCGCGGTCACCTGGGGCACGACCGGGAGCGTGCTCGAGCTGATCGGGGCCTCTTCCGCGGTCGCGCCGGTGGTGGGCGCGGTGCGTATGCTGGTCGCCGCGCCGCTGCTGGTGGCGGGGGCGCGGCTCACCGGCGCCTCGCTGCGGCCTGCTGGGGGTGGGTTCGCGGTGGCGGGGCTGTGCATGGCCGGCTACCAGGTCTGCTACTTCTCGGCGGTTCCCCTGGCCGGGGTGGCCGCCACCGCGGTGCTGGCCATCTGCTCCGCCCCCATCCTCGTCGCCGTGCTGGCCAGGGTCGTCCTGCAGGAGCCGTTGACCCGGCTGGGGGTGGCCGCGACGGCGGTGGGGGTGCTGGGCGCCGGGCTCCTGGCCGGGAGCGCGGCCCTGGAGGGAGGCGCCGGCTTCCTGCTGGGCGGCGCGCTGGCGCTGGGCGCCGGGCTCGCCTACTCCCTCTACGTGGTGGTGACCAGGAGCGCCCTGACCGGTACCGCCCCGCTCGGGCTGTCCGCCCTGACCTTCGCCCTGGCCGCGATTGTCCTGCTCCCCGTGCTGGCCGTCAAGCCCGCTGCGACGGCGGTCGTCCTGGCCCGAGGCTGGCCACTGCTCCTGTACCTGGGCGCGGTTCCGACCGCCGGCGCCTACTGGCTCTACACCGCCGGGCTGGCCCGGCTCCCGGCCGCGGTCGCGGCCGTGGCGGGCCTGCTCGAGCCCCTGACCGCGGCGTTGCTCGGGCTGGCGCTGTTCCAGGAGCCGTTCGGTCCCCTCCGGGCCCTCGGCGCCGGACTGTTGCTGGTCGCCATGGGCCTCCTGGCCGTGGGGACGGCCCGCGGCGGCGCCGGCGGTTGAGGGGGCGGCCCGCCTCAGCGGGGAACCTTGCCCTGCCGGCGAGCGGCTGACCCCACTCGCCGGCGCAGGCAGAGGCCCAGGGCCCGGGTCAGCTCCCGTCGCGTCTCCCGCGGCTCGATCACGACGTCGACGTAGCCCCGCTCGGCGGCGGCGTCGGGGTTGGCGAAGCGGGCCGCGTACTCCGCCGCCAGCTCGGCCCTGCGCTGCGCCGGGTCCGGGGCCGAGTCCAGCTCCCGGCGGAACAGGATCTCGACCGCCTCCTCGGGCCGGATCGCGATCTCGGCGCTGGGCCAGGCCAGGCTCAGGTCGGCGCCCATCTGCCGGGGCGACATGGCTGCGTAGGACTCGCCGTAGAGCCGCCCGGTGACCAGGGTGAGCCTGGGCACGGTGGCCACGGCGTAGGCGTGGAGCAGCCCGGCCGCCTCCCGAACCATCCGGTCCGGGTCCTCGCCCGGCGCGTAGCCGGGGGTGTCGGCCAGCGTCAGGAGGGGGATGTTGAAGGTGTCGCAGAAACGGACGAAGCCCGCTCCCTTGGCGCAGGCGTCGCCGTCGAGGGCCCCGTCCAGGACCCGGGGCTGGTTGGCCACCACCCCCACCACGTGACCGCCGAGCCGGCCCAGGCCGGTCAGGAGGTTGGGGGCGAACCCCGGCTGGACCTCCAGCAGCCGGCCCTCGTCCAGGAGCCGGGCGACGATCTCCCGGACGTCGTAGTCGTGGCCGTCCGGCATCAGGTCGTGGAGGGCGGGATCGGTCCGGTCCGGGTCGTCGCCGGTGGCGCGGAAGGGCGGCGGCTCCCCGGCGCTCGAGGGGAGGTAGGAGAGCAGGTTCCGGACCTTCGCCCAGCAGGCCGCCTCGTCCTCGGCCACGAAGTGCACGAGACGGGACCGGGTGCCGTCCTCCGCTCCCTTGCCCCCGGCCTCGATGGCCCGCGCCGCCTCCGAGGGGCCGGAGAGCAGGCGACCCCGCCCCGAGACGAGGAAGACGAGGTCGGCCAGTCCGGCCGCGTGGGCGGCGGCGCCGGCGCAGGGTCCGGCGACGACCGCGATCTGGGGGACGACGCCCGCGGCCCGGGCCGATCGCGACAGTAGCGCGGCGCAGCCGGCCAGGGCGGCGACCCCCTCCTGGGGCCGGGCCCCTATCGATTCGTAGATCCCCACCAGGGGGATGCGGTTGCGAAGCGCGAGCTCCTGCACCTTGACGATCTTCTCCGCCGTCGCCTCCCCCAGCGACCCGGCCAGCCAGGCGGGGTCGGTGGCGTAGACGGCGACGTCCCGTCCCTCCACGGTGCCGAAGCCGGTGATCGCACCTTCCCCGGGAAGGTCGAGGTCGTCAGGGACGAGGTCGGCGGCGCGCGGGGCCGCGAACTCGTCCAGCTCGACGAAGCTCCCCTCGTCGAGCAGCTCCTCCAGCCGACCCCGGGCGTTCCCCGGCCTCGACCGCCGGCCGCCCTCCAGGGCGGCGCGCCGGCGCCGGAGCTGCTCCGCCCTCCGGGCCGCGACGGACTGCCCGGGCACCTCCGAGCCCTCGGCGGATCGCGCCCTC
Source organism: Candidatus Dormiibacterota bacterium (assembly GCA_035653475.1). Classification (GTDB taxonomy): domain Bacteria; phylum Chloroflexota; class Dormibacteria; order Dormibacterales; family Dormibacteraceae; genus CADDZO01. The sequence continues at coordinate 3,399 of DASRBU010000067.1, forward strand.
GGGCCCTCCAGCTCGGCCGGGCTCATGGACGTCGGAGGGGATGGGGCCAGCGCCCGGGACGGAGGTCGTTTCGATCCTGTGGGATGCCCTGCCAGGGGTGCATGACGTGACCTATGGTAGTTGCCGGTGGCGATGGCAGAGACGCAGTCGCTGGAGAAGACCCTGACCCTGCACCAGCTGCGGGCCTTCCGCGCGGTGGCCGAGCAGCTCAGCTTCAGCGCCGCCGCCCACGAGCTCAGCATCAGCCAGCCCTCGGTGTCCTATCAGGTGAAGGAGCTGGAGCAGGCCCTCGGGATCACGCTGGTCGACCGTCTGGGCAAGCGGGTGCGTCTGACCGAGGCCGGCCAGCTCCTGTACGACTACGCCCGCCGGACGCTCAGCCTGCTGGACGAGGCGGCCCTGGTCATGGAGCAGATGCGGGGCATCGAGCGGGGGACGCTACGGGTCGGCGGCAGCACCACGGTCGGCATCTACGTGATCCCCCTGGCCCTGGGCGCCTTCAAGCGCCGCCATCCGGGCCTCTCCGTCTCCCTGGAGGTGGGGGGACGCGAGGCGCTCCAGGAACGACTGCGGCGGGGGATGATCGACGTCGGGGTGCTCAGCCCGCCGATCGCGGACCCGGAGCTGATCTCCACCCCCTTCATGGACGACGAGCTGGTGATGGTGGTGCCCCGGGGCCATCGGCTGGCGGGGCGCCGGGACCTGACCCTTCGCGACTTCGAGGGCGAGAGCTTCCTCATGCGAGAGCCCGGCTCGGGCACCAGGCTGGCGGTGGAGATGGCCGCCCGACAGGCGGGGGTGCGGCTGAACGTCGGCATGGAGCTGGGGAGCAACGGGGCCATCAAGCACGCGGTCGAGGCGGGCCTGGGCGTGGCCGTGCTCTCCAGCCACGCCGTCGAGCTGGAGCGCAAGGACGGGGGCCTGGTGGTGGTCGACATCGAGGGCTTCCCCATCCGCCGGCCCTGGTGCATCGTCCACCTGCGTCGGCGCCGCCTGCCGGTGGCGGTCGAGAGCTTCATCGAGTTCCTCCGCTCGCGTGTCTGGGACAACCGCCGGTAGCCCGGACCGGGAACCGCTGGCCTTCGCCTTCGTCCAGGGACGGATGCTGGTCCGGGGCGCCGCCGGCGGGGCGGCTCCGGAGCCGCCCTCCCTCTCCGAGCTGGGATCGCTGCCGGCGACGGCCGTCCTCCCCCTCGGCCTCCTCGACGGCCGGCGTTGCGTGGCCGTGGCCCTGGGGACGGGACCGGCCGGAGCCGGAGGGGACCCCACGACGTCCTGGCCCGCTGAGGCCCCCGGGGGGCTGGCCTCGGCCGGCCTCCGGGAGCTGCTCGCTCGCCTGGAGGACGGCCCGCTGCTGCAGATGGTGGTTCGGGCCTCGGAGCTGGTCGAGTGGTACCTGGCCCACGCCTTCTGTGGCCGCTGCGGCTCCCCCACGGTGCGGTCCGAGACCGAGATGGCGAGGGCCTGCACCGCCTGCGGCGCCCTGCACTTCCCGCGCATCAACCCGGCCGTGATCACGCTCGTGCACCGAGGCCGGGAGGTCCTCCTGGCCCGGAACCACGGCTTCCGGGCTGGCTTCTACGCCTTGGTGGCCGGCTTCGTCGAGGCCGGGGAGACCCTGGAGCAGGCGGTGCGGCGGGAGGTCCGGGAGGAGGTGGGGGTGGAGGTGGACGAGCTCGAATACGTCGGCAGCCAGGCCTGGCCTTTCCCCAGTCAGCTCATGGTCGGCTTCTTCGCCCGCTACGCGGGCGGGGAGATCCGGGTGCAGGAGAGCGAGATCAGCGAGGCGCGCTGGTTCCCCCTCGACCGCCTCCCGGCCCCGGAGGATCGGCCGGCTCCGTACAGCATCGCCGGACGGCTGATCCAGCGCTTCTTGGACCGGCAGCGCTCCGGTTGAGGGCGTCCGCGACCGGCCCCACCGCCCCGCGGCGGCCGGCCGGATGGTCCGGCGCCCCGGCTGGCTAGGGTTGTACGTCACCGTGACGGAACACGTCCCCGGCGTGCCGGGGAGGAGCTTCAGGAGGACAGGAGATGGCGCTCAACGATCGGGTCCGGTTCACCTGGCTCGGGCACGGCACCTGGAAGGTGCGCACCGCCGCCGGCAAGGACCTGCTGGTGGATGGCTGGGTGGCCTCCAATCCGGCCACCCCGGAGCACCTGAAGCGGATCGAGCGTCTGGATCTGATGCTGCTGACCCACGGCCACTTCGACCACGTCGGCGACGTGGTCGAGATCGTCAGGGCCACCCATCCCCGGGTCCTGTGCCAGATGGAGGTGGGCAACTGGCTGGCCGGGCAGGGGGTTCCCCAGGAGTCGTTGCTCGCCTTCAACAAGGGCGGGACGGTGGAGGTGGACGGGATCACGTTCACCATGGTGCACGCCGAGCACAGCTCGTCGACGCCCGACGGTGCCTACGCCGGGGAGCCGGTGGGCTACGTGGTGACCTTCGAGAACGGCTTCAAGGTCTACTTCTCCGGCGACACCGACGTCTTCGGTGACATGGCCCTGATCCGGGAGCTGGAGCGGCCCGAGGTGGCGTTCCTGTCCATCGGCGACTTCTACACCATGGGGCCCCGGAGGGCGGCCAAGGCGGTACAGCTGCTGGGAGTGAGGACGGTCGTCCCCATGCACTTCGGGACCTTCCCCGCCCTCAGCGGCACCCCGGCCGCGCTCCGCGAGCTGGTGGGGCCGGAGGTGACCGTGCTCGACGTCCGGCCCGGCGACGAGGTCTAGCGGCGCACATCCGGCCGGGGGACGGAGGCGGCCCGAAGCCTGCCTCCGTCCCTCTCGGGGGGCGTGATTCCCTCGCCTCTTCCGATCGGAGCGGTGTAAGGTGAGAGGAGTCCATGCCCATTCGCTATCGCTACTCCCGCTGGGACGGAACCCAGAGCTTCGACGCCCTGGACGCGGACGAGGTGCTGGAGGCCCTCTCCGACGACCTCATGAGCTACGGGGACCTCAACGCCGCCCTTCAGCGCCTCTACCGGTGGGGCAGCGGCGACGTGCCGGGCCTGGAGCAGTTGCTCCGGGAGCTGCGAGAGCGGCGTGAGCGGGAGCTGGCCCGCTACGACCTCGATTCCACGGTCGAGTCCATCCGGGAACGTCTCCAGGACGTGATCGACACCGAACGGGCGGGCATCGACCGCAAGCTGCGCGAGGCGCCGCCCGAGGGCCGGCGCCTGCTGGAGCGGATCGCGAAACAGCGCCGCAACCAGCTCGACCGGATGCCCGACGACCTGGGCGGCCGCATGCAGGCCCTGCGCAACTACGACTTCATGGACGAGCAGGCGCGCCAGAAGTTCGAGGAGCTGCTCCAGGAGCTGCAGCAACAGGTCCTGGGCCAGATGTTCCAGGGGCTCAAGCAGTCCATCCAGTCCATGACCCCGCAGGACCTGGACCAGATCCGCCAGATGGTGCGGGACCTCAACCGCATGCTGGAGCAGCGCCGGCAGGGGCTGGACACCTCCGCCTCCTTCAAGGACTTCATGCAGCGCTACGGGCAGATGTTCCCGCCCGGCATCGAGACCCTGGACCAGCTGCTGGAGCACCTGCAGCGACAGATGGCGCAGATGCAGTCGCTGCTCCAGTCGTTGTCCCCCCAGGCGCGGGAGGAGCTGCGCCGGATGATGGACCAGCTGCTGCAGGACGACGCTCTGCGCATGGAGCTGGCCAGGCTGGCGGCGCAGATGCAGCAGCTCATGCCGCCCTCGGAGCTGAGCGAACGCTACCCGTTCTTCGGCGACGAGCCTCTGGGGCTCCAGGAGGCGATGCGTCTCATGGAGCGCCTCCAGCGGATGGACCGGCTGGAGTCACAGCTGGAGCGGGGGAGCTTCCGCCTGGAGGACATCGACCGGAGCCTGGCCGAGCAGATCCTGGGGCCAGAGGCCAGGCAGCGCCTGGACCGGATGCGGCGGATGACCGAGGTGCTGGAGAAGGCGGGCTACGTCGAGCGCCGCGATCGCCGCCTGGAGCTGACGCCCCGGGGCATGCGGCGCATCGGCCAGGGGGCGCTGCGGGAGATCTTCGACCAGCTGAAGAAGGCGCGCTTCGGCCAGCACCGGATCTACCGATCCGGCCACGGTATCGAGCCCGGCGAGGAGCTGAAGCCCTACGAGTACGGAGATCCCTTCCTGCTCGACCTCAACGAGACGCTCTTCAACGCCATCCAGCGGAGCGGCCCGGCCATCCCGGTGCAGATCGAGGGCGGGGATTTCGTGGTCCACCGCACCGAGCACTCGACCCAGGCCTCCACCGTGCTCATGATCGACATGAGCCGTTCCATGTTCCTCCGCGGCTGTTTTTTGGCCGCGAAGAAGGTGGCCATCGCCCTGGATTCGCTGATCCGGGCCCAGTTCCCCCGTGACACGCTGTACGTGGTTGGCTTCTCGAACCGGGCGGTGGAGCTGAAGCCCCAGGCCCTGCCCGGTCTCACCCTCAACGACTACGTGTACGGCACCAACATGCAGCACGGGTTCCAGGTCGCCCGCTCGCTGCTGGCCAGGCACCGCGGCAACCGCCAGATCATCATGGTCACCGACGGCGAGCCGACCGCCCACATGGACGGCGGCCGGGTCTTCTTCGCCTACCCCCCGACCTTCCGCACCATCCAGGAGACCCTGCGCGAGGTCCGGAACTGCACCCGCGACCGGATCGTCATCAACACCTTCATGCTGGAGCGGGGTCCCTACCTGACCGAGCTCGTGAACCAGATGACCAGGATCAACAAGGGCCGGGCCTTCTTCGTCTCGCCGGAACGCCTGGGCGAGTACATCCTGGTCGACTACGTCTCGGGCAAGCAACGGCGGACCAGGGCCCGGGCCTCCTGAGGGCGGCCGTGGCCTCTGACGCGCCCGACGCGGCCGCGGTGGACCGGGCCGAGAGGATGCGGGGGCGGGCGGTCGGGCGCGGCACGGGGTGGCCGAGCGTATCATCGGAGTACGCATGCAGCTGGTAGAACGGCCGGTGCTCGACCATGTGGGGGTCGGGCAGGCCATCCGCACCTGGCACAACCTGTCCCCCGCGGAGCTCTACGAGCACGCGATTCGCAACGGGGAGGCCGCGATCGTCTCGACCGGTTCCCTCTCCGCCACGACCGGCGCCCACACCGGTCGCTCTCCGCGGGACAAGTTCCTGGTCCGGGAGCCCGGCTCCCAGGACCGGATCTGGTGGCGCCGTAACCAGCCGATCGAGCCGGAGGCGTTCGATCGGCTGCTGACCCGGCTGGTCGACTACCTCTCCGGCCACCAGGTGTACGTGCAGGATGTCTACGCCTGTGCCGATCCGCGCCATCGTCTGGGTGTCCGGGTCGTGACCCAGCTCGCCTGGCACAGCCTGTTCGCCTACAACCTGTTCCTGCGCCCCACCCCGGAGGAGCGGCGGGTCTTCGAGCCCGGCTTCACCGTCATGTGCATCCCGGACGTGGAGGCGGATCCGGCCCAGGACGAGACGCGGACGGGGACGTTCATCGTGCTCAGCTTCGCCCGCCGCATGGTCCTCATCGGTGGCACCCGCTACGCCGGCGAGATCAAGAAGGCGGTCTTCACCGCCCTCCACCTGCTGATGGCCGACCGCGGCGTGGTGCCCATGCACTGCTCCGCCAACGTCGGCCCCGAGGGCGACGTCGCCCTCTTCTTCGGGCTCTCCGGGACCGGCAAGACCACCCTCTCCTCCGATCCCAGCCGGCGTCTGATCGGCGACGACGAGCATGGCTGGAGCGACGAGGGCATCTTCAACTTCGAGGGCGGCTGCTACGCCAAGACCATCCGCATCTCCCGGGAGGCGGAGCCGGAGATCTACGCGGCCACCAATCACTTCGGGACCATCCTGGAGAACGTCCCCTTCGATCCGGACACGCGCGTGCCGGACTACGACGACGACCGCCTGACCGAGAACACCCGAGCGGCCTACCCGGTGGACCTCATCCCGGCGGCCGACCTCTCCGGGCAGGCCGGTCACCCACGCCACGTGCTCTTCCTCTCCTACGACGCCTTCGGCGTGCTGCCGCCCGTCGCCCGGCTGGAGGAGGACCAGGTGCGGTTCTTCTTCCTCTCCGGTTACACGGCCAAGGTGGCGGGCACGGAGCGGGGCGTCACCGAGCCCCAGGCCACCTTCAGCGCCTGCTTCGCCGAGCCCTTCCTGGTCGAGTCGCCCCAGACCTACGCCACCCTGCTGCTCGACCGCATCCGTCGGCACGGCGCCCGGGTGTGGATGCTGAACACCGGCCTCGTCGGTGGTCCCCACGGGATCGGACAGCGGATCTCGATCGCCCATACCCGGGCCATCGTCCGAGCCGTCCTCGACGGCGCCCTGGACGACGTGCCCGGCCGGCGCGATCCCGTCTTCGGCTTCTGGGTCCCGACCGCCGTGCCGGGCCTGCCCGCCCAGGTCCTGGATCCCCGCCGCGGCTGGTCCGACCCCGAGGCCTACGACCGCCAGGCCCGTCAGCTGCGAGCGATGTTCGACCAGAACCTCGGCCGTGTGGGCGGCCCCTGAGCGAGGCCGGGCTGCGGTGATCAGGGCCCGGCTCTTCGCCCGGCTCCGGGAGCAGGCGGGGACCGACTGCGAGCTGGTGGAGCTCGCGGGCGCGACCGTGGCCGACGTGTACCGGGTGCTGCGCGAGCGCCATCCCGACCTGGAGCCGGACCCGGGCCGGGTGCGGCCGGCGCGCAACCAGGACTTCGTCGATTGGTCGGAGCCGGTGGCCGACGGCGACGAGGTGGCCTTCATCCCCCCGGTCAGCGGCGGCTCCGGAACGGTCGTGCTGATCGAGGTGACGGATCGGGAGCTGGACCCCCGTCGCCTGGAGGCGGCGGTGGCCCATCCCGGGGCCGGGGCCATCTGCACCTTCACCGGCGTTGTGCGCGACCACTCCCGGGGCGAGCCGGTGACGCACCTCGAGTACGAGGCCTACCACGACATGGCCGAGCGTCAGATGCGCCTGATCGCGGACGAGATCGGGCGCCGCTGGCCCGAGGCCCGGGTGGCCATGGTCCACCGCACCGGCCGGCTGGAGATCGGTGAGGCCTCGGTGGTGGTCTCGGTCTCCTGCCCCCACCGGGCCGAGGCCTTCGAGGCCTGTCGCTGGGGGATCGACCGGCTCAAGGAGTCGGTGCCGATCTGGAAGAAGGAGTACGCGCGCTCGGGCGCGGTCTGGATCGAGGGGGCGGAGGCGCGCCCCTCCGGGGGCTGAGGAGACACCTCCGGCCCGTCCTCGGTTCCCGCGCTGGGGGTGAGGTGACGAGCGCGGAGTCGCTCCTCTCCCCGCGCCCTGGTCGGGTCGACCACGGGCTCCGAGGACGGCGATGGTCGGGCCTCGACCACGAGCGGTCCTCCCGGCCCCCGCCCGTGTTTCGGCGTGCCCTGGCGCCCTCGACCTGCCCGCCGCTCGACCCGGCCTCGCCGGTCGCCCCGCCAGCCCGGGCGGGGGCCCGGTCGAACGCCCCCCGATGGCGCGCGTTCCGGGCTCCTGGTCGTCGCCGGCGCCCTCGGTGACGAGCCGGGACCGGTCGCAGGCGACCGTGGCCGCCGGCGACGGGGAGGGACGGGAGGGCCGCCCCGGGTCAGGAGGCGGCTCAGGCCGCCTTCGAGAGCCGTCGCTCGGCCGCGACCCGAACCCTGGCCTGCGCGACCACCAGCAGGACCACGCCGGTGAGCCCGACCCCGGCCGCGACCAGGGTGCGCGGGGTCAGCGGCTCGCCCAGCAGCAGCCAGCCCAGGAGGATAGCGACCACCGGGGTGACGTAGGCCTGGCTGTTGGCGACCACCGGGCTGGCGTGGGTCAGCAGCCAGGAGAAGCAGACGAACCCCAGCACGGCCGGCCCCAGCAGCAGGTAGACGAACCAGAGCACCACCTCGGGCTGGAGGGCGGGCCCCGTCCGGAAGGCCGCCGGCTCGCCCAGGATCAGGGCCATCAGCAGCTGCACCCCGCCCCCGGCCAGCATCTGCAGGCCGGCCAGCAGCAGCGGGCGCCGGCCGACCCGGCTCCTGACCGCGAGCAGCGAGGCCGCGGCCCAGGAGAGCACCCCTCCGACCAAGGCCAGGGCGGCTCCGGGGGGCACGCTCCCCCCCGCCGCCGGCAGCGCCAGCAGGAGGGTGCCGGCCACGCCCAGCCCCAGGCCGGCGACGCCCAGGCAGGAGAT